>CADBMH010000308.1 GCA_902795705.1 uncultured Lachnospiraceae bacterium
CACTGTACTTATTGGTCATAATCATTTCCTCCTGTTGGTTAGATTATACCATTCATTCAGCGTGTCTAGCAAATGGGGTATAAGTCAGGGTGTATATGTGATGAGTGAGCGATTAACTTGGAAAGAGATTGCAGAAAAATATCCGGATCAGTGGGTTGGTTTGACTGATGTTGATTGGGAAGATGAAGCAAATGTACGGTCTGCGGTTGTAATGTATACAGATAAAACTTCGAGTGAGCTTACGAGAATGCAGATTAAAGATCCAAATTTGTATAGCACTTATACAACGCCTGATAATTTATCACCTTTAGGTGTAGTGGAGTATATGGGATGTTTATGATTATGGGTAAAAGCATAACATCTGGTTATTTGTTAAACTAGGGGGTGTTTAAAATGGTAATTTCAAAGCGACCGACATTTGAGGAATATGAAGAAAGTGTCAGAAATTATATTAAGGAATTAGAAATGATGGATCAGGAGGAAGCAAAGAAAATTTCCATTGAAACATTAATACGCACCGGAGTATTGGACGAAAATGGACAGACCAAAGAACAGATTGTAACGGGTGATTTTTTTGGATGGTAGGGCATCTGGAGGAATGGTTTCTCTGGGTGCGTTTTTGTTTGGTAAGAAAAGTGGGGAATGATTTTTTTAAAATGATATTGTCTTAGTGTGCATAATTATGCTATAATAATGACATGGAAAGGAGGCGGTAATATGCCACTAATTATGCCAATCAAGGATTTACGAAATACAAGTGAAATCTCTGTTCTTGCACACGAAAAGCAGGAGCCTATTTTTATTACAAAGAATGGATATAGTGATTTAGTAGTAATGAGTGCGGAGTTGTATGATCGCTTTGCTATGAACAACCGGATTGATCAGGCGATATATGAAGCGGAAGAAGAATTTTCAGAAACCGGTGATTCGATTGATTTGAATGAGGCTTTTGAAAGGTTGAATAAAAAATATGACTGAGTACAGAGTGAAATTATATCCCAGAGCTTATCGGGATATTGAGGAAATATACGAGTATATTGCGGGGCAGAAGACGGCTCCGGATACTGCCAAGGGACAGACCGATAGAATTTATGAAGAACTAAGCAAATTGAAAGAATTTCCATATGCACATCAGGACAGACAGCAGGGACGGTATGCAGGAAAAAGATATAAGCAGCTTCTGATAGATAATTATTTTGCAATCTATCGTATAGATGAGGAAAATAAGATTGTGTATGTTATTACGGTACAATATTATGGAAGAGATTTTTAATTGTAATGCTGATATACACATTCACAGTTGGCATGATTTTGGCGCAATCCTATTACGAAGTAATTTTATATTAGAAATTTGTAAAGAAAGCAAATCTTTTATATCAGGGATATGTGTAAAGAATAAGGGGAAAATTAGGGTTTAAATTATGTTGGAAAAAGAAGAATATATCACATTGAATGATGTGGGATTTCATAAAACTCCGATACTTCATGAGATAGGAAATGAAGATTATCAGGTGGATGCGAAAGAACTGTAGAAAAGCACAGGAGAGATGCTTTCAAAACTGAAGAAACGGGGGGAATAAGTGGAAACTTTACGATTATATCAAAAAGAAGCTGTAGATAAAATATTGGATTTTTTTATTTCAGATATGAAAAAGGCAAAAATATATTTAGCTACAGGTGTTGGAAAGACTTTAATCATTGCAACTGTGATAAAAGAACTTATAGAAAGTAGAAACAGGATTTCTATCGCTGTTTTATGCTCAAGATATATCTTGTGTGAACAAATGATTTCTACTTTATTAAATTCTGAATTGAAAGCAAATATTGCTACAAATGTTTTTGAGTTCTCGAATCAAAACATTCTTATTACAACTTATCAAGATGTTTTTATGAATCAATTAGAGATAGAAAAATTTGATTTATTTATTTGTTATGATGCTCGGTTTCTTAAAGTAGAAAACTATTTTAATACAAATTCCAATTCTTATAAGAGCAAGTTTTTAGGTATTTTGGAAAATTATGAATCAACGGATAATTGGTTTTCTGATTCAAAGAGCTTATATTCATACATGTTGAAGGATGCGATTATAGATGGTTATACATTATATAATTCAAATTTTACACAGGATTTTTTAATTCAATTACTAAAATATTATGATTATACCAATCTTAGTCAGGAAGTAAATATTGGTGGACAGAATTCTGGGATTATAATAGACATTCTTGCTAAAAAGAAGAAAGAGATACTGGTATTTGAGACTAAATTTTACAGAGGATTACATAATTCTGAAGCGATTGTCCCTAGAGCTTTAATGAAAGTTCTTCAATATCAGGAATTAATACAGGAAATTTTTTTAACAAAAAAAGTATCGTTTATTATTGTTCTTCCTTGTGAAATTGATGAAAATATACAGACAGATATTTTTTTCAATAAAAATATTACTATCTGGGATATTAAAAATTTAATATATTTGTGTAACGATGATACAACTCTTCTAAATACTTTGATGAGATATACACCGTACCCATCTTTAGATATAATGCCTAAAGAGCCGATTGGATTTAATTTTAATCGTTTGAATGCTATTAGTGATCAGATAGATAATAGTATAATATTAAAATATGTGCAAAAGTTGAAAAATTGTAAGGTTGGAAAAAGTAATCATTCGGATAGAGAGTATGAATTAATTTGCACAGAAATTATAACATATCTGTTTGGAACAGAATTTTTTAAAATTTCTAAACAACATAATACAGAAGATAAAATGTTTCGGATGGATTTATTGTGCTCATTAAAAGGAACTACAGAGTTTTGGAAGTTTCTGATCTCATTTTATAGAACTAAATTTGTAGTGTTTGAATTTAAAAATTATGATAAACATATATCACAAAATTTAATATATGTTACAGAGAAGTATTTATTTCCAATAGCATTAAGAAATGTAGCATTTATTATATCAAGAAAAGGATTTGATAGTAATGCTGAAAAGGCTGCATTAGGGTGTTTAAAAGAAAACGGAAAGTTAATTGTTAGTTTGACTGATGAAGATTTGATTAAAATGTTATATATGAAAGAAAATGGAGAGGAGCCATCAGATTATCTTTTATCTGAAATAGAAGAATTGTTAATGGCAGTTAGTAAATGAGCGTGGTTTGGATGTTGACAAAAACAGTTTTCAAGAAGCTATGGAACACAATGACAGTAACGAAGTGGCAGTTACTTTTGATCTAAATTCGGATTTAAATCATATGCAATATTCTGTGACTTATGGGACTGAAGAGATCCGACAACAAAGATATTTTCACCAGATAATATAAGATTTTTTCTGGTGTATAATTTTTTGAAATATATAGTTGTAGTAACGAATCAGGGAACAATTCATTATATGATGAAGGATAAGAAATATGATTTTGAAAGAGCAGTTCAGTTATATACAGAGTGTCTTGAAAAATTAGATGCGCATAGCAGTATTGCGAAAGTATATGTTGCTTCCTTAGTTTTTATAGCCAGATGTAACGAAATGGGACTTTTTTGTACATGATGGGGGTGATGCTGTAATGGAGAGAAAAGATGGATATGTTACTCTAAATGATGTGGGATTTGATAAAACTCCAATACCTTATGAGATAGGTAATGAAGGTTATCAGGTGGATGAGAAAGAACTGCAGAAAAGCATAAAGAAAAACAGAGACCTTTTGATTAGTCATGGGCATGGAGAGTTGTTTGAATTGCCAAAAGTGTTATGACATTGAAAATTATGGTTTTTCTAATATTTTAATGTTCTGTCGAATGTCCGGAGCAGCACAGGTGGCTATCAATAATAAGTAGAATATCGTGAGTGAAGATATCACAAATTGATTAGTTTTATGAGATTATGGCACTTGGATATAATAATTTTTCCGGGTGCCTTTTTGAGTGGAGAAGTATAAACAGGTGTAAAGTAAAATGGTAAAGAAGGATTATATTAATTTTATTTACCTTGATTTTTATTTTCCGACATTTTCTTTATGCAGCATTGCTTTTTGTTTTTTGCCTTGCTATAATCTTGATAAAGTCAAGAAAGAATTATAATGCATACTACGAATGGGAAAGGAGTAATTTTAATGTACGATGAAGATCAATTTTTATTGTTTCAAGATTATATTGGTATGTATATAGAAAAGGGAATCCCAACTATCCCTTCGGATATCGCTTTTTGGATGGTCCGTAGTAAATCCGGTTATTTTTATGAAGAATTCAGAAAAAACGAGTATATGGCGATTGGTTGGAATTGCATTGAAAAACATACTGATTTGAACAGTAGTGCTTTGCCGGAAATCTTAGTCCAAAATCATGATTTTGTAAAAAAAGATAAAAGGCAGATTAAGATCATAATAAACAAGTGTAATGCATTTATAAATGAGATGAAAGAAAACGATATTGTGCTGATTCCTAAGAAATCATCTTCTGAAATTATGGTCGCATTGGTAGGAGCATATTATGAAGATTCGCAGAAGACCTGCGATGATGAAAATAAAATTAATCATGAAATTGATACCGTACATGAAGAACCTTTTCGCGGAGATTGTCCATATAAAAAGAGAAGAAAAATTAAGATTTTGCGTATTGTTACGCCGGAAAAGATAAATTTTCATTTAATGCAGGCATTAAAAAATTACAATGGCATAGCGGATATATCAAAATATTCAACTGACATATTAAATTTGGTTTTTGATTTCTATATTTTTAAAGAGAATTTATTTTACGCATTTGAAGTAAATAGAAAAGAGAGAATACCTCTTAAATATATTGTGTCTTTGCTTGCCGGTACTTCTGAGTATTTTAATCATAAAGTTGAAGAAGATAAGGTGAAAATAAAGGTTAATCTTAATTCGCCGGGTACAATAGAGATTATGATTGAGCAGATACAAACATTAATCGCACAATATGGTGTAGGAATTGTTATTATTTTTGCGGCATTTGTGCTGGTAGGAAATATTTGTACAAAGGTTGATTTCCCAAAGAGGATATTAGATATGATTACGATACCATCCCGGTATCGGATGCAGAGGATGGAAGAGGAAAAAATGAGACTTTCGCTGGATAAGGAGAAAAAAGAATGGGAATTGCTTAGAAACTCTTTAAATCAAGAGGATGAAAGGACTCTTGTTTTATTATTAGAGGCAAATCAACAATTAGAAATAGAAGCGAAGGAAAAGGATTTGGCAGAAAATGCAAAGGACAATTTAGAGGTTTTTCATCCTGATAAAGATAACGGATAAAAATGCTTTTTTCATAGTTATATGTTATGTATATCTTTATGGCAATCAGCCGGACAGAAACGAAGAGAAGCGGGGGAAAACAGAATGGATAAAAAAGCTTTTTTAGATATGGTGGATTATTTGAAGGGGAAGCATGTTTTTGTGCAGACGCATAATTTCCCTGATCCGGATGCGATCGGAGCGGGGTTCGGTTTAGTGGGGCTTCTTAAACATTATGGAGTTTCTGCTGTTTTATGTTATGTGGGGCAGATTGACCGCGTCAATACAAAGAAGATGACAGAGCTTTGCCGGATTACGATTTATCCGGAGAATGAACTGCCTGAGGAAATGAAAGAGGAGGATCCGGTCATTTGTGTGGATTCGCAAAAGGGTGGCGGGAATATCCGAGATCTGCCGGGGGATGAGATCGCATGCATTGACCATCATCCGCTGATCGAGGGAGAAAATTACCGTTACCTTGATGTGCGGAAGGTGGGGAGCTGTTCGACTCTGATCGCAGAGTATTATTCCGAGCTTTCGATTGAGCCGGATGAATTAACGGCTACGGCGCTTTTGTATGGTCTGAAGATGGACACGATGCATTTTACAAGAGGAGTGACGGCAGAGGATATTGAGATGTTTTCCTATCTTTTCCCGTATGCATCGGAGAATATTTTGACAGAGCTTTCGGGGAATAATATGGAGTTTAAGGACCTTCGGGCTTATGGCTCCGCTATAGAAAATATATTTGTGTATGATCGCATCGGTTTTGCGGGAATTCCTTTTGCATGTCCGGATGCACAGATTGCGGTGGTGGCAGATTTTATTTTATCGTTAGAGGAAGTGGATGTGGCGGTGCTGTATGCGAGCCGTCCGGATGGTATTAAATTTTCCGTGCGTTCTGAGACGGTTGCCGTAGATGCGGGAAAGCTGATAGCGGGTGCTCTTTCGGGGATCGGTTCCGGCGGCGGACATTCATTCATGGCAGGTGGTCTGATTCCAAGAGAAAATCTGGAAGGTCTGGGTGAATTGAAGGATCAAGCAATCAGGGAACGGTTTTTAAACTGGCTGAAAATGAAAAATGTTTGATAAGAAAACATCTTAAAAACTATTTACTGACAAGTAATCTAAAATATGTTACAATGTCTGCAAATGCGGAGTTTATACGGTGATAAGGCAGGAGCGGACAATATGATTATTCTCTATTATCAGGTGATGCTCGCAATCTCCTTTCTGCTGGTTTTGGGACTTGTTTATCAATGGCGGGGACGGATGGATATTACCTATCCGCTTCTGTTTGCATTGATACCGGTCATTAACCTTGGGTATTTGACACTGGCAGAGGCTGGGGAGCTTGGGACAGCGATTTTGGCAAATAAGATTACCTATATCGGTGGTTGCTTTTTTCAACTGCTTTATTTGCTGAGCGTTTATTCTTTATGCAAGATTAAGCTGCCGTCTAAAATACTTCTGGCTTTATTCTCGTTATCCACAGCATTATATATTTGTGTTTTATCCATCGGAAAGAGTGATATATTCTATCGTAAGGTGGAAATGGTGCGGGAGAATGGTATCACGACTCTTGTTAAAGAATATGGACCTGTACATATCATGTTTTATCTGGTGGTGATCGGGTATCTTATTGCGAATCTGGGCGGGCTGATCTACAGTATCCGAAAGCGCCCGGATGCGTCGTTAAAGCATTTGTATCTTTTGGTCGGGACAGATATTTTGTGCATTGTTGCTTTTTTCGGAGGCCGTTCCATCACGAGGAAAGTCGAATTGATGCCGATTGTCTATGTGTTCGTTGAAATTACATTTCTCCTTATGGGGTATCATCTTCGTATGTACAGTATTTCGGGCGGTGTGATGGATAATGTGCTTGAACAGGGCGCGGACGGTCTGATCTGCTTTGACTTAAAGAAGCGTCTTTTGGTGTCCAATCAGACGGTCAAAAGAATGTTTCCGATTCTTGCAAAGGCAAAAGCAGATTGCAGTCTGGATACTTCTGTTCCTGTTTTCAGAAAGTGGATAGAAGGAATGGATGCGTTTGAAGAAAACCGGGAAAAATCTGCGTTCTCTTTTACGGAGGAGGGAAGGATTTACGATGTCTGGGTTGAATATTTGAAAGACAGGAAACGAAAGCTCGGATATTATCTATTGATTTTGGATGTGACGACAGAGCGGAATTATATTGAATCCATCAATCGGTATAATGAGCAGATGAAGGAGGCGGCAGAAGCAGCTATTCATGCAGATAAAGTGAAATCTGATTTCCTGGCGCATATGTCGCATGAAATCCGTACACCGATCAATGCCGTGCTTGGAATGAATGAAATGATCCTGCATGCTTCTAAGGATGATACGATCATGGAGTATGCGGCGAATATTGAACAGGCGGGGAAGACACTTTTGTTTCTGATCAATGATGTGTTAGATTTCTCTAAGATGGAGGATGGAAGGTTAGAGCTTGTAGAAACTGAGTACAGCACATTGGAATATATCCAGACTTTAAAATTGTCAATCAAGGAGCGTGCAAAGGCTAAGGGACTGATATTTGTTTTAGATGTGGATGAAACACTGCCGGCAAGGCTGTTTGGAGATGATGTCCATCTTGCTCAAATCGTTGTGAATCTGTTGACTAACGCGGTTAAATATACGGAGCAGGGAGTCATTAAATTGATTATCCGGACCGTGGAACGGACAGAAGAGAAAATCAAAATCTATACAGAGGTACGGGATACGGGAATCGGTATCCGGGAGGAAGATCAGGAGAAGCTTTTTGTTCCTTTTGAGAGATTTGATGAAAAGAGAAACCGCGGGATTGAGGGAACAGGACTGGGGATGGCGATCGTAGGCAGACTTCTTGCTATGATGGATTCGAAGCTGGAGCTTGAAAGTGTTTATGGGGTTGGCTCGGCGTTTTCCTTTGAAATCACGCAGGGAATTATAGACCATACCGCTATAGGGAAAGTGGATGAGAAGAAGCATCAGGAACCAAAGAAGAAACAGTATGTTCATCTGCCCGGAGCAAAAGTGCTTGTCGTAGATGATAATGAGATGAATCGTCAGGTGGCAAGCGGACTTTTGAATATTTGCGGCATTACTCCTGATGAGGCCGGTTCGGGTGAAGAGGCTCTGGAAAAGATGCGGGAAAAGAAATATCACATTGTCTTCTTAGATCATATGATGCCTGAAATGGATGGGATTGAAACGCTTGAACATATGAAGGAGGAACAGCTCGTGGGTGAAACTGTTATGATTGCATTGACTGCAAATGCGATAGCGGGAGCCAGGGAATTGTATTTGGAGTCCGGATTTACGGACTACTTACCGAAACCGATCCTGATAGATGAATTGAATGAAATTTTGATCAAATATTTGCATCAGAATAATGAGGCGGAGAGCTTTTGAAGAAGATAAAAACTTTTACTGTCTGAAAAATTCATTAAAATCGCAATTCAATATTTTAGTGAGAGAAATCAACAGGTCAACCGAAGGATTGTTATATCCGTCTTCAATTGCCTGACAGCCATCTGCGGTCGCATCGACACCGACGATTGTAATCTTATTAAAATTCAGATGATGTTCCTCGCTTGGGCAGGAGTTGAAAAATACCATCGGGATATCTCCGGCTTCTAAAGAACCGTCGGAGTCCCTGATCTCAAATTTGGCAGCTCCCATCTTTTCTGCGGTTGCCTGTGCCACATCCGGACAGCATGGATATACTTAAGACAAATGTCATAATGATTGATACTATTTTTTTCATATGAAACCTCTGTTCTGCTATGCGATAATATTATGAAATCTTAAATTTGTCAATCTGTTCAGTCAGGCTTTCCGCACTGCCCAAAAGCTCTTTCGCATCACCCATGACGGCTTTGCTGCTGTTTGCGATGTCATTTGCACTGCTTAATTTATTCGAAATCAAAGAAGAATCATGATGGCATGTCCGCGATATAGATTCCATTTGGATAGTTGGAGTTGTAGCCGTAATATCCGTCCAGAATTTTTTGTAAAGCGGTCTGATCCGGCTTTGTCTGCTCGATGGTCCGCTTTGCCATGGAAAAGGATGCCAGATTTTCATCCAGCCATGCAGCAATGCTCTTGGACTGGTAGCTTGCCGACGATTCCAAAAGTGCCGAAGCATCATTCTCAATGATGTCACTTGACATCTGATAGGACAAAACGATCATCAATGCAAAAAAGAATAATGACGATCGGCATGAAAATAGCAGTTCTTTACAACCATTATTGAAACTGATAAAATAAAGCTGCAAAAGACAATTATTATTAAAATTTTATATAAAATCTCACAAAAAAATTTTCAAAATGGAATATTTTTGTAAACTATGACAAAAAAGGGTGGTGTTTGGCAGTGCTGAAATATGAAACAGTTGATTATGACAAGGAAAACAATGCACTGGTGATCCTGGACCAGACAAAGCTTCCGGGAGAGATTTCATATATATCCTTAACAGATACTGAGGATATCAGAGAGGCAATCTATCTTTTAAAGGTCAGGGGCGCACCGGCGATCGGAGTTGCTGCAGCATTTGGTCTGGCGGCTGTTTCTAAAAGGATTGAAGCCAATACGCCGGAAGTTTTTTTTGAGGAGCTGAATAAAAGAAAAGAGATCATAAATGCGGCAAGGCCTACTGCGGTCAACCTGTCATGGGCCCTGGAACGCATGATGCGTGTGTGTGAGAATGAGCTGCCGCGCGCAAGGGAGGCAGGAGCAGAGGGAATTTCCTGTCTGACAGAATGTTTAGTAAAAGAAGCGCTCCGAATGAAGGAGGAGGATATTGCAGTCTGCAGAAAAATCGGAGAAAACGGACTTACGCTGTTAAAGCAGGGGGATGGCATTCTGACACATTGCAATGCAGGAGGGCTTGCGACCTGTAGGTATGGAACAGCGACAGCACCGGTCTATATCGGTCAGGAACAGGGATATGATTTTCATGTGTATGCAGATGAGACCAGACCTCTTCTGCAAGGGGCAAGACTGACCGCTTTTGAGCTGCAGGCAGCAGGAGTGGATGTAACTTTGTTATGTGATAATATGGCTGCCTCTTTGATGGTGAAGGGGAAGATTCAGGCGGTTTTGGTCGGCTGTGACAGAGTAGCGGCGAATGGGGATACCGCGAATAAAATCGGTACAAGTGGGGTAGCAATCCTTGCAAATTATTATCATATTCCGTTCTATGTGTGTGCCCCGTTTTCAACGATTGATTTTCAGACGGAAACGGGAAAGGATATTCCGATTGAGGAGAGGAATGCTGATGAGGTGACAACCCTCTGGTATAAAGAAAAAATGACAGCGGACGGTGTAAAGGTCTATAATCCTGCCTTTGATGTGACAGATCACTCGTTGATCACAGCATTTATTACGGAAAGGGGGATCATAGCACCGGATGATTTAAAGAAAATGGATGTATAGAAACTGCAGATGAAACATATATGTGTTTTGAAGAAAGAAAAGACGCCTTTTAGCGGCGTCCTTTCTTTTCTTTATATAGTTCTCCATCTGCTATTTCAATCAGTGCTTTCGGAGTTTCGTATTCCGGCTTCCAAAGGGCGATGCCGATGCTGGTAGATAATTCGTAAGGTTTTCCGGCGCTTTTGTTATATTCCTTCAGGTGATCGTGGACAAGGGCTTTTAAATAAAGCGCATCTTCTTCTGCAGCGATCATGGCGATCACGAATTCATCCCCACCGTATCTGGCAACCGTGATTCTTTTTCGGATTTCTGTAATACTGTCCCGGAGCATTTCGTTTGCGGCATTCTTGATGATATTTGCTACGGTACAGATTGCATAATCCCCCTCGATATGTCCATAGGTGTCGTTAATATCCTTAAAACGGTTCATATCCAGCATCATCAGGTATAAAGGCTCTTCTTCCTCTTTCGAGACAATATATTGTTCTACAGTCTGAATGAAATGACGTTTATTATCCAGACCTGTCAAAGGCTCAATGGAAATCTGCTGTGTCAGTTCGCCCAGATAAATGATTGTGCTTGCGAGTGTAGAGGCTACACAGTTGACCGGGAGCCTCGGAAAGAAAAATTGAAAAATGCCTCCAATCGCCGGCAGGATCGGGAAAAATGCAATAAGAAAATATTTTTCCCGGTCTACAAAGTTTTCTTTTTGAAGTGCTAAGTACAGAGCATGAACGCATGGGTTCAAAATATAAATATATATGATCACGTACTGCAGTAAAAACAGCGAACCCCTGTGGTAGACAAAATCCGCATCGATTCCAAACAGGATAGGGATTTTGATATTAATGATACAGAGCAGCAGATGCAGAAACAGCGGAATCGATAAAAAGATAAGATGTTTTCTGCTTTTGGAAAGCTTGCTCTGCATGACTGTTTCAAAATAGCGCATCCAAAAATATCCATTGCAGCTTGCGGACAAGAAATAAACGCTTTTTAAGTAGATGCTGCAGGTGGTGTTCTGGAAAATCAGACCACGATCCATCATGTACCAAACGGTATCAGATATGAAAAAAACTATTAAAGAAAGCATTGCCGGAATAAAGCGGCGCTGTGAAATATTTTCTCCGAGTCCATGAAAGGAGTGCATTAAAAACAGTAAAATGATCAGAGAACAAAATATATTCAATTCTGTATATAGTACAATATAAGAAGCCATATTCTAACCTCCAAGCAAGCTTGACTGCCATTTTGCTCATTTTATCATGTCGCCTGTCGGCTCCATGTGGGCATTCGCCAAATGCCAGTCCAAGCAAGCTTGACTGCCATTTGGCTCATTTTATCACATTTTCCGATAAAAGGAAATAGAAAAATCGCCCCTTTTCAGATGGGAAAAAATATGTTATATTGTCCTAGTACAAAAACTCTTTTTTGTACAGTGTATTAGGCACGATGTGCAAATGAAAGCAGGCATGAAACAGATTGCCTGCTGATGATGAGGAGGATCATGATGAAGAAAAAATTATTAGCGAGTTTATTGTTATTTACTTTGGCATTTTCTTTGATGGCATGCGGCAGTAGTAATAGTAGCAGTTCTGAAACAAAGAAAAGTGAGAGCGATAAGCAGGCGGTTCAGGACAAAGGGAAATTAGTAGTCGGCATTACGGATTTTGCGCCGATGGACTATAAGGATGACGGTGGCAACTGGATTGGATTTGATGCGGATATGGCATCTGCTTTCGCGAAGGAATTAGGTGTTGATGTTGAGTTTATGGAGATTGACTGGGATAACAAGGTTTTAGAGCTTGACGGAAATACGATTGACTGCGTGTGGAATGGTATGACACTGACCGATGAAGTAAAGAGTGCAATGGATTGCAGTAATGCGTATTGCAATAATGCGCAGATTGTCATTGTTCCGAGGAAGGATGCAGATAAGTATAAGGATGAAGAAAGCCTGAAGGATCTGAATTTCGCAGTGGAGTCAGGAAGTGCCGGAGCAAAGCAGGCGAAGGAGCATGGTCTTCAGTATACCGAGGTGGAAAGTCAGGCAAACGCTCTTATGGAGGTGGCAGCAGGAACTTCGGATGCGGCAATTATTGATTCATTAATGGCAGCAGCTATGGTAGGGGAAGGAACAAGTTATGAAGACCTTACTTATACGGTTGGATTAAATAGTGAAGAATATGGTGTCGGATTCCGAAAAGGTTCTGATCTGAAGGATGCATTAAACGACTTTTTCAAAAAGAGCTTTGCAGACGGAAGCATGCAGAAGACCGCAGAAAAGTATGGTGTGCAGGCAGCGCTCATTGAACAGAAATAAAGCTTCGAAAAAGCAGAAAAAGAGGTTTATATCCGGAGCCGGATATAAACCTCTTGTCTGTTCAACAGGAAATTCCGTGAATTTCCTATCAGGCTGAAATGTTTTCCTCGCTTTTTTGAGGAATTTGAGATACAATAAAAATAATACCGAAAGAAAGGTATTTTGTATCTGACTGATGACACGGGAATATTTTTTGTGCATCATAATTGCAGATATGAGGAGAAAGAAAGGGAAAAGACAGCTATGGATTTGTTTTTAGAACAGTTACCGGTCGTGATTAAATCTTTAAATATAGGTTTTTTACAGACATTAAAGTTATTTTTTGCAACATTATTAGGAGCCCTCCCGTTAGGGTTGGCGATTTCGTTTGGCTCACGCTCGAGAATTTCTATCATTCGTTATATATTTAAGGTTTTTATCTGGATCATCAGGGGAACGCCTTTGATGATTCAGCTTTTGATCATTTATTATTTTCCGGGACTGGTATTACATAATGCAATATGGGGCGGCGATGAGGCAGGCAGATTTGCTGCTTCTGCAATTGCCTTTATTATCAACTATGCCTGCTATTTTTCAGAGATTTTTCGAGGCGGAATCCAGAGTATTCCTGTGGGACAGGACGAAGCAGGTCTGGTTTTGGGCATGACGAAAAGTCAGATCTTTTTCAAGGTAAAGTTATTGCAGATGGTGAAACGAATCTTACCGCCGATATCAAATGAAATTTTAACACTTGTGAAGGATACTTCATTGGCAAGGATCATTGCACTGCAGGAGATCATTTGGGCAGGACAGGCATTTATGAAGGGGTCTCAGGGGATTTCCGGAGCAATCTGGCCGTTATTTTTTACAGCAGTCTATTACCTGGTCTGTAACGGGCTTCTGACGATTGTTTTAGGAAGATGTGAGAAGAAACTGGAGTTTTTTGTATAGGAAAAAGTTTAAGAATAGAAGTATTGGGAGGAGCTTATGCAGATATTAGAGGCAGAACATATATGTAAATCCTTTGACAGGACGGAGGTATTAAAGGATATCAGTTTTTCTCTGGAAAAGAGCCAGGTGCTTTCGATTATCGGTTCATCCGGAAGCGGAAAGACGACTCTTTTAAGATGTCTGAATTTTTTAGAGACACCGGATCAGGGGATAATCCGGGTAAAGGGTGAGACGGTTTTCGATGGAAGTGATGCATCCTATCTCAAGGAAAGTATGATTCGAAAAAACAGATTACATTTTGGCATGGTATTTCAGTCATTTAATCTTTTTCCACAGTATACGGCACTTAGAAATGTAATGTTAGCGAAGGAACTGCAGGCGAAGGCAAGACCGGATTATAAGGAAAAGAAAAAGCAGATTTTAGAGGAAATTCGTGCTGAGGCAGAGGAGCTTTTGAGACAGATGGGCTTAGAGGACCGCATGGGGAATTATCCGCACCAGCTTTCGGGAGGACAGTGCCAGCGTGTGGCAATCGCAAGGGCACTGGCGTTAAAGCCGGACATTCTCTGCTTTGACGAACCGACCTCTGCACTTGATCCGGAGCTTACCGGAGAGGTGCTTCGGGTGATGAAGGAATTGGCGGCACAGAAGATGACGATGATCATTGTGACGCATGAGATGACTTTTGCAAGAGATGTATCCGATCAAGTGCTTTTTATGGATGAGGGCTATGTGTTGGAGCATGGAAGCCCGGATGAGGTCTTTGGAGATCCGAAGGAGGAGCGTACAAAGCAGTTTTTGTCACATTTTTTTGCGAGCTAAAGTTTGTATGGTAAAAAGTCCGTTTTTACCCGGTCTGGAAATCCCGGGCTAAGTGGCACGAAATGGTGAAAGGTTCATAGCATAGGGGAAAGAAGTTTTTTTGGAAGTATCCTATGGAAATTTATGTGGTAAAATCAGGTGATACGATTGATGAGATTGCAAATGAATATAATGTAACTTCGGAGGAGATTTCTTTCTTGAATCAGATTCCCTATCCTTACCGACTGGCGGTTGGGCAGGCAATTCTAATTCCTGCAGGGGAGGTTTCCAGGGACAGGCGGACGATCCGGACCGGTGGTTATGCGTATCCGTATATCAGTAACTGGGTGCTTACGCAGACGCTCCCGTATCTGAGTAAGCTGCTTGTGTTCTCCTATGGCTTTACCAAAGAGGGAAATCTTCTGCCGCCGCAGGTGTCTGATGAGAGAATGATCGAACAGGCAGTATCGGAAGGAGTGGCATCAGTTCTGGTATTGACGCCGTTTGGGGAAGATGGCAGATTTAATAATCAGTTGATCAGTGCAGTCGTGAGAGAGGACAGTGCGAAGGAAAATCTGATCAACAATCTTTTGGTGACGGTGGAGCAAAAGGGTTTTCGGGGTGTAGATGTTGATTTTGAGTATATTCTGGCAGAGGACCGGGATTATTTTACAAGCTTTGTCGCGGAGCTTAGAAACCGGATGCAGGCAGTCGGGGTGGAGGTCAGTGTGGCGTTGGCACCGAAAACCTCAGCAGACCAGCAGGGGCTTCTCTATGAAGGCAAGGATTACGGAGGGTTAGGTGCCGCGGCAGACGAGGTGCTTTTGATGACCTACGAGTGGGGATATACCTATGGACCTGCGATGGCAGTGGCGCCGCTTAACAAAGTCAGACAGGTGGTAGAATATGCACTGACAGAAATCCCGGCAGACAAGATCAATATAGGGATTGCTAATTACGGTTATGACTGGACACTGCCTTATGTGAAGGGGGAAAGTAAGGCGGTTACGATCGGAAATGTGGAGGCAGTACAGATTGCAATAGAAAATGGTGCAGAGATACAGTTTGATGAAGTTTCTCAGTCACCGTTTTTCCGCTATGTGAAGGATGGGAAAGAGCATGAGGTGTGGTTTGAGGATGTCAGGAGCCTGCAGGGGAAATATGATCTGATCAAAGAATTTAATCTCAAAGGCTTTGATGTCTGGCAGATCATGCGGTTTTTCCGGGCGGGATGGGAGTTAATGTCGGATAATTTTCTAAGCGAAAGATAGCCTTCGCAGGTGGTTTGGCAAAGGGTTTCAGCATGTGATATTATTAAGAAAAATCAGAGGAAAAGAGGAAGATTATGCATTTTATTTTGGCATCGGCATCGCCGAGGAGGAAGGAACTGTTAGGACATATGGGGATTCCTTTTGAGGTTATGGTTTCGGAGACGGAGGAGAATTTTTCCGAGAAGAATCCTGTTCTTTTGACAGAAAGTCTCTCCAGACAGAAAGCAGAGGCGGTTGTACAAAAAATGGAACAGGAGCAAAGGGGCTGCGGCCCGTATTGTGTGATTGGTGCCGATACGGTGGTCTTTGCAAGAAATGTGGAAGGAACGGAAGAAATTCTTGGAAAACCTGCTGACCGGAGCGAAGCGGAAAAGATGATCACGATGCTTCAGGGGAAGACACATACCGTCTGTACCGGGGTAACAGTAATCATGTGTGGTGGTCCGGAGGAAAGGACAGTAACCTTTTCAGAGCAGACAAAGGTTTATGTGGCAGAGATGACAGATGCGGAGGTCAGTGGCTATCTGGATACAGATGAGCCGTATGATAAGGCGGGAGCATATGGGATACAGGGGATTTTTTCGAAATTTATAGAAAAAATTGAGGGGGATTACTTTAATGTAGTAGGTCTGCCTGTCCATCATTTGTACCAGGTTCTGAAAAGCTGTCAATTCGATATTGGTTCATAATTTTCAGACAGTCTGACAGGAATTATCTGGTATAACAGATAGAATGTGGAGTAACAGGGATATGAATATTTATTTTGCACCGTTAGAGGGAATTACCGGGATGATATTCCGACAGGCATATGAGAAAAATTTCGGAGGAATTGACCGGTACTATGCTCCTTTTGTGACGACCAGAGACGGCGGGATCATGAAGAAAAAGGAAAAAAGAGATATTCTTCCGGAGAATAATAAGGGTATCGACCTGGTGCCTCAGATCATGACAAATTCTGTGGAGGATTTTCGTAAGACGGCAGGACAAATGGCAGAAATGGGGTATCGGGAAGTGAATTTGAATCTGGGCTGCCCTTCGGGAACGATCGTGCCAAAGAGAAAGGGTGCAGGATTTTTGAGGGAACCGGAAAAATTAGAACGGTTTTTAGATGGAATTTATACAGATGCACCGCTTGCCATTTCCATTAAATCAAGAATCGGGTTTTATGAACCGGAAGAGTTTAGGAGACTGCTTGACATATATAATCAGTTTCCCGTAAAGGAGCTTATTTTACATTTGCGGACAAGGGAGGAGTTTTACAACGGACCGGTTCACGAGGAAGCTTTCGAATATGCGGCGGAGCATAGCAAAAATCCCCTATGCTATAATGGGGACGTATGCTTTATAGAGCAAATTGAAAAATTAAAGGAAAAATACCCGTCTCTTTCTTCTGTGATGATTGGTCGGGGGTTCCTGCGCTGTCCCGGATTTGTAACCGGAGAAAACCGTGCGGACAAGATTTATCAATTTATGACTGATTTAGAACAGGCGTATGAGGAATATATGTCAGGAGAGGTGCCCGTGCTATTCAAAATGAAGGAGATGTGGACCTATCTGCAGGCATCCTTTCCGGAAGGAGAACAGTGGTTTAGAAAAATCAAGAAGATGAAGAAGCTTTCAGAATACAAAAAATTTATGAGGGAAAAATTTGAATGAGAGGAACATGAAATAGAATGAGTATCTGCATTTAAACTGTGAACAGGAAGGCGAAAAGCGATTTGGAACAGGAGGTTATTTATGGGAATTGTAGGAGGTTTTATGGTGCCGCATCCGCCGATGATCGTGCCGGCGGTCGGACAGGGGAGTGAGGCTGTTGTAAAAGAGACGACAATGGCATATGAAAAGGTGGCTGAGATGGTGGCAGAGCTTAAGCCGGATACAATCGTGATCTCAAGTCCGCATACGGTTTTATATGCCGATTATTTTCATATTTCTCCGGGGGCATCGGCAAGCGGGAGCTTTGCGGGATTCCGGGCACCCGAGGTCAGCTTTTCGGTGGATTATGATGAGGAATTTGTGCAAAAGCTGTCTGCTTTTGCTGCGTATGAGGAGATTGACGCGGGGATTCTGGGGGAGAAGGATGCGTCCTTAGACCACGGAACGATGGTGCCGCTGTATTTTATCACAAAAAAATATACGGACTGCCGGATCGTAAGACTCGGGCTTTCGGGATTTTCTCTGGAAACACATTACCGGATGGGAATGCTTGTGAAAAGAGTGGCTGAAGAGCTTGGCAGGCGGGTTGTCTACATTGCAAGCGGGGATCTTTCGCATAAATTGAAGGAGGAAGGTCCCTACGGCTTTGATGAGGCGGGACCTGTTTATGATGAACGGATCATGGATGTGATGGGAAGCGGAAGCTTTGATCAGCTTTTTGAATTTGACGAACATTTTTTAGAAAAGGCGGCAGAGTGCGGGCACCGCTCCTTTGTGATGTTAGCGGGGGCATTAGACCGGACAGGCGTATCGATAGAGCGCCTTTCCCATCAGGATGTAACGGGAGTAGGCTATGGCATCTGTACCTATCTTGTGACAGGGAGTGATGAAAGCAGGGCCTTTTTAGACAAATGGGAAAGGACAGAGGATGAGAGGAGATTGAAACAGAAAAATGCGGAGGACGCTTATGTGAGGCTTGCAAGAGCATCTTTAGAAAGCTATATCAAAGAGCGGAAGAAAATCCGTATGGAAGATGTATGCGGGACACTTTTTACTCCGGATGAAAAAGAGGAAACGGAACAGCTTCGAAACCGGCGGGCGGGAGTTTTTGTGTCGCTGCATAAGCAGGGGCAGTTAAGGGGCTGCATCGGTACGATCATGGCAACGAAGGACTCTATTGCAGATGAGATTATTGAAAATGCGATCAGTGCATCGACAAGGGATCCGAGATTTTCGCCGGTTACGGAAGAGGAACTGAAATATCTGGAGTACAGTGTGGATGTTCTGGGAGAGACAGAGGAAATCGAGACAGAGGAAGAGCTCGATGTGAAGCGTTATGGCGTGATTGTAACAAAGGGAATGAAACGAGGGCTGTTGTTACCGAATCTGGATGGTGTGGATACCGTGGAGGAGCAGCTTTCAATCGCCAAGAGAAAGGCGGGATTATTATCGAATGAAAAGGGCTGTAAGCTGGAGCGTTTTGAAGTGATTAGACATTACTGAGATTTTTTTGTACAATAGGAGTGACAACAGAGGAACGGACAGGAGAATTTTGCAATTGCATCGCGAGATGGAAAGGAAATACAGAGTATGGTTCAGAAGATTTCTAAGAGAAAAACGGGGCACGCGGGAGGAAGATTTGGAAGATGGGGAATATTACTGCTGACATGCAGTATGGTATTTACCTTGTCTGCTTGTGGCGGAAAAAAGGAGAAGAAAAAAGAAGTAACGCTTTCTGTCTGGGCAGAGGAAACGAATCATGAACTGATAAAAAAAGGCATAAAAGAGTTTCAGGAAAAATATAAGGATGAGGCAAAAATCAAGGTGAAGATCAGTACCGAAAGTGAGGAGACCTGTCGGGATGCCGTGCTTGAAAATCAGGAGGGAGCGGCGGATCTGTTTATTTTTGCCGATGACCAGTTCGGAGATCTGTATCGTGGGAATGCGCTGTTAGAAATTACAGATGGAGCGGATGAAATCATATCGTCTGTAGGAGGAGAGGATTCTGCTGCTGCCAAAACTTCTATGAGGGATGGAAAGCTTTATGCGATTCCTCAGTCCGCAGGAAACGGATATTACATGTATTATAATAAGTCCTATTTTTCGGACAAGGATGTTAAAAAGCTTGACAGTATGTTAAAGGTTGCTGAGAAAAACAAGAAAAAGATTGCAATGGATCTGACAAGCGGCTGGTATTTGTTTTCTTTCTTTAAGGGAGCAGGACTTACACTGGAGAGCAATGAGGACGGCACGAAAAATATCTGTAACTGGAATACAACGAAGGGGAAGTATACGGGAAAGGCTGTGGTGCAGGCGATTTTAGATATTGTCGGGCACAATGGCTTCCAGTCCTATGATAATGACCGTTTTGTCAAGGAAGTAAAAGCAGGCTCGGTGATTGCAGGAGTCAATGGTCCCTGGAATGCGAATAATATGGCTGAAATCTGGGGAGATGATTATGGTGCTGTAAAGCTTCCTACTTATACCTTAGAAGGAGACCAGGTGCAGATGTGCAGTTTTTCCGGATATAAATTGTTAGGAATCAATGCACATACGAAGGAGAAAAAGTGGGCGATGAGGCTTGCAAGGGCACTTACGACCAAAGAAATGCAGTTAGAGCGGTTCAGACAAATCGGTGAAGCCCCTGCTGATACAGAGGCGGCAAATTCAGAAGAGGTACAGGCTTCTCCGGCGATGGCAGCCTTAAATGCGCAGGCTCCGTACAGCTTTGTGCAAAATATTACGGATACCTACTGGGATCCGTCAAGCATTTTAGGAACTGCACTTGCGGGAGGCAATGCGGACGGGAAGGATCTTCAGGAGATGTTAGATGAAGCGGTCTCCCAGATTACAAAATAGATACAGAAAGGCAGGATGCGGTATGAAGCGATGGGTGAAAAATACTACATTCCAAATATTGCTGATCGTATTATTTACCGGATTTGTGGGAATCCTTGGTATCTTTATTTTGACGGGAAATTTAGAGTCCTTTCGCTATGATTATCAGAAAAGGATTTCTGTGGACTATGAGCACCGCCGTTATATGGATGAGTTAAGCAAACTTTTATATAAGCATCAGGCGATTACGGCGCGCCATATCAATACCTCAAAGCAGGAGGAGAAGGATGAACTTGAGACAGAAGCGAATCTTTTAGGAGACGAGTTGAAGGAAAAGGTGATTGCCTTTGGGGATACGATCCATGGGGAGAAGAAGGAAAAGATTTATCATGATCTGTATTCGAATACCCTGAACTATATCAAAAGTGCCAATGTGGTTCTGACCTTAAGCCAGCGCGGAGATGAGAAAACGGCAAGCTATTATCTGACGGGCGAAATGTCTCCTTTTTTGAAAACGATAGATGAAAATACGCAGCTGATGCAGAAGATTACCGACCGGGAATTTGCTGTTTCCAGTAAGCGCATGGAGAGAAATATCACGATTGCAAGAACCTGTTCCATGGTATGTCTGTTTGCAATCATCCTTGCCGTAGTGGTCTGTGCTCTGCGGTGTCTGTATATTACAAGGAGGGTTGACAAATACCGGAAGGAGTTGGAGGATGAGGTTGAGACAAAGTCGGCGGAAGTGTTAAAGCACAACCGGACGATCATGGATATTCAGAACAATACTCTGATTGGTATGGCGACCCTGATCGAGAGCCGTGACGGTGAAACCGGCGGACATATCAAACGGACGAGCGGCTATGTGGAGCTTCTTGCAGGTCTTGCAAAAGAAGCGGGATATCACAGAGAAATTTTAACGGATGATTATATTGAGCTTTTGGTTAAGGCGGCTCCGATGCATGATATAGGAAAGATTGTTGTTCCCGATCAGATTCTGAAAAAACCGGGAAAATTGACGACAGAAGAATATGAGATCATGAAGGAGCATGCTGCGAGGGGAGGAGAAATCGTCAAAGAGGTTTTAGTCGGTGTAGAGGAACAGGTATACATAGACATCGCGGCAGATGTGGCAGCACATCATCATGAGAAATGGAACGGAACAGGATATCCGGACGGCCTTTCCGGGGAGGATATTCCGCTTAGTGCAAGAATTATGGCAGTTGCTGATGTGTTTGACGCACTGGTTTCCGAACGGTGCTATAAAAAGCCGATGCCGTTTGACCAGGCATTTTCAATCATTGAGAAGGATGCCGGTTCACATTTTGATCCGATGTTAGCAAAGCTGTTTTTGAAGCACCGCCCGGAGGTGGAGGCGATTGCAAAGAAATCCTGAGGAAGCTTCATGATATACAGAAAGCGTGGATATTTGTATGATCAGGTCACGCTTAAGAGGCTTTAAGAAGATGTGGAGGGCAGGCATTGGAGGACAGTTGAAAAAATAGGAGATTTCACACATGGGGAGTTACATTCGTTTGGATAAATATCTTGCCGGTCAGGGAATTGGTACCAGGTCAGAGGTAAAAAATCTGATCAGGCGTGGTTCTGTTTCTGTGGCGGGTGAATGTGTCCGTGATTTCGGATATAAGCTTTCAGAGGAGAAGCTGCAGGAGGGACTTGAGATTTTCATAGATAGTGAGAACATCGGCTACCGGAAATGTCGCTATTTTATGTTGAATAAACCGGCAGGTGTAATCACTGCCACGGAGGATAAGGAAAAGAAAACCGTAATGGATTTGTTTCCTTTTTCTTTTTCCGAAAAAAGAAAATTGTTTCCGGTTGGGAGACTGGATATTGATACAGAGGGACTTTTGCTGGTGACGGATGACGGAAAACTGGCGCATCAGCTTCTCGCACCGAAAAAGCATGTGGATAAATGCTACTTTGTAGTGGTGCAGGGGATTGTGACAGAGGAGGATGTTTTAAAATTTTCCGAAGGAGTGTCGGGAACCTTTCAGACATTACCGGCAGAGTTGAAAATTTTATCCACAGATAAAGAAAAAGGAGTGAGTGAGACAGAGGTGACCATCCGGGAGGGAAAATATCATCAGATCAAGCGGATGTTTCATGCGGTCGGGAAAGAGGTGCTCTATCTGAAACGGTTGTCCATGGGAAGTCTGGTGTTGGATGCGTCCCTTGCTCCGGGGGAGTTTCGCAAGCTCTCGGAGGAGGAGGTACAGGAACTTCATCGTTATATCAAATTCAGGCAGTCTGCATTGGTTCCGTAAAAAATATCTTCTTTTCCGGCAAGCATTTCACAAAGCTTTTCGATGCGGTTCCAGTTGTCATCCACATCAAATTCATAGCTGTGTCCCCAGATATAAAAGAGCAGAGGATTTTCATAGCTGCCCTCTTCGCTTAGAAACTGTTCGGCGAGAGAAAACAGTGCTTTGTCATTGTGATGACAGGTGGCCTTTAGCAGCATTGGATTTTCAGGAAACGCAAAGCCATGTGTCACTTCAGTCGTTCTGCCATACCGGATACCGATTTCGGAAAGATAAGAAACTGCTTCCACCGGACAATCCCCGTATGCGTAAGCCATGCCGACCGGATATCTGCCATAATATTTTTCAATATTTTTAGCATCCGTCAAAAATTCTTTTTCAAGCTCGGTCCTGGAAAGTCCGGTCAGTCCGGAATGCGTCAGACCATGTACGGCAATTTCGTGTCCTTGATATAACTCCTTTAATCCTTCCTGCGGCATGCGGAAGATGCGGACATCCTCAATTAAAAAATTGCTGTCCGGGCTTTGGATGCCGGTATTCAGATTAAAGGTGGCTTTCATGCCGAAATGATTAAAAATTTCGACTAATTTTCTGTCCTGTTCGATTCCGTCATCATAGCTGAAGGTGACGGCTTTTTTGAAGGGATGGTTCATGAAGGGTCTCCTTTCTATAGGTGATAAAGGTATTTTATCATAAATCTGATTAGGATGCGAAAGTTTTTTCTCCCTCAAAAAAACTGGAAAAGCACGGACGCGCCGGGGGGTGCATATGATATAAGGATATCAAAATGAGGTGTCGCATGTGCAATCTTTTAAGGAACCTTTGAGTGCGGAAGAAGAAAAAGAATGCATTGCCAGATATCAGGCAGGTGACAAGGAAGCAAGAGATATCCTGATTGAGCGAAATCTTCGTCTCGTCGCGTATATTGCGAAGAAATATAATACCGGTGACAAGGAATTAGAGGACATGATTTCCGTGGGTATCATTGGGTTGATCAAGGGGATTGATACCTTTGACGAGACGAAGAATATTAAGCTTGCCACTTATGCATCAAGATGTATTGAGAACGAAATCCTAATGAAGCTCCGCTCAGAAAAAAAGACCGCGAAGGATGTTTATTTGTATGATTCGATTGGGACGGACAAAGAGGGAAATGAGATTAATTTGATCGATATTATTGAATATCACGATGAAGATGTCGTGGAGCGGGTGACGAAGGAGGGGCAGATTGAACGGCTGCCTGACGGGATTGAGAGCGTATTGACAAAGAGGGAGCAGGATATCATCAATATGCGCTACGGAATGAATGGAGAAGAAGAAAAAACGCAGCGGGAAATTGCGAAAATGTATCAGATTTCAAGATCGTATGTGTCGAGAATTGAGAAAAAAGCGTTGTTAAAGCTAAGAAAATATTATGAAAAGCTAAATATGAGTTAAACTCTTGTGCATTGGAAAAAGTTGTGTTAAAATGGTAAATGGATGAAACACATCAGTCACAAGGGAGGTACCATATGAAAGTGCTATTAGTAGATGATGCGGCATTTGTCCGTATGTCTTTGAAGGAAATATTAGATAAAACGGAGTATGAATTTACTTATGTGGAGGCGGCAACCGGAGCGGATGCCGTACACCTTTATAAAGCACATCATCCGGATGTCGTGATCATGGATATTACGATGCCGGAGATGAATGGTGTGGAGGCAGTAGAGAAGATTAAGGAAATTGACGAGCATGCAAAGATCATTATGTGCTCTTCCATGGGCTATCAGGAAAAAGTCGTAGATGCAATTTCTGCAGGTGCTGTTGATTTTATTGTGAAGCCATATACGGCAGATAAAATTGTCCATGCAATTGAAAAGGCATTAAAACTTACATAAGATAGAAAATTGAAGTTAGAAAAGCTAATAGAAACATTAGAAAGTCAATGCACTTTGCGTTGGCTTTTTCTAAAGGATATATGTTATGGTGCTATTTTTTGCAGCAAATATAGAATAGAATGAGGTGACAGGATGACCTATATTGAAGAATATAAAGAGGGAAATAAATTTTCCGGGATTTATTTGTGCAAGAGTAAACAGGTGTTAAAGACGAAGGCCGGAAAAACATATTATTCGCTGCTTTTGCAGGATAAGACCGGCATCATTGATGCGAAGGTCTGGGAACTGAATAATGGAATTGATGATTTTGATTCTATGGATTTTATTATGACAGAGGGAATGGTGACTACCTTTCAGGGCAGTCGTCAGGTCAATGTCAGTCGGATCAGAAAAGCGCAGGAGGGAGAGTATGATGCGGCAGAATACATTCCGGCGTCAAAGTATGACAGAGAGGAAATGTATGCGGAATTAAAAAAGCTGGTCGAAAGCATCAAGGAGCCTCATCTTTTGAAGCTTGCAAAGAAATTTTATATCGATGATGATGAATTTGTACAAGAATTTAAATCGCATTCTGCAGCAAAATCAATTCATCACGGTTTTGTGGGAGGGCTTTTACAGCATACACTTTCTGTTATGAAAATTTGTGATTTTCTTGCGGCGAATTATCCGGTTTTGGACAGGGATCTTTTGCTTACAGCAGCATTGTTTCATGATATTGGGAAAATGTGGGAGCTTTCTGAGTTCCCGTCAAATGAATATACGGATGAAGGCCAGCTTTTGGGACATATCTTTTTAGGAGCGGAGCTGATCGGAAGGGAAGTGGCTTTGATTCCGGACTTCCCCGCAGTGCTTGCTGCAGAGCTTCGGCATTGTATTTTATCCCATCATGGAGAGTTAGAGTTTGGTTCGCCGAAAAAACCGGCGATTGCAGAGGCAGTGGCACTTTCTTTTGCGGATAATCTGGATGCGAAGTTAGAGACGGTTACAGAGGTTTATGATAAATCTGATCCGACATTAAACTGGCTTGGTTTCCAAAAGACCTTAGACTCGAATTTCAGACAGAGCTCCGGTTATCTGCAGAAAAGAAAAAAAGGGGAATAGACGCTAGTTTATTGAGTGTAAAGGTTTTTTAGGAAAGACGATGGAGGGTTAGGACAGTGAGACAGGAGGGCAGGCAGTGGGTAAGTCTGTAGAGCTTCCGTGCAGGAAGAATGATATTATAAATGTGGACATTTTGAATATGGGGAATGATGGTGAGGGTATAGGCAGATTTGACGGCTATACCCTCTTTGTAAAGGGTGCGCTTCCGGGGGAAAAGGTTCGTGTGAAGGTGCTGAAAACAAAAAAGCATTATGGTTATGCGAAGCTTTTAGAGGTTTTGAAACCGTCAGGAGAGCGCGTGAAACCGGTCTGTCCGGTATTTGAAAAATGCGGTGGCTGCAGCTTGCAGCATTATAGTTATGCCGGGCAGCTACGTTACAAGGAAGAAAAGGTAAGGGACTGTCTGGAGAGGATCGGGGGATTTCGGGTTGCCCTGCCGGATGAGGAAGTGGAAAACGGGGAAGGGGATATCGTTATTATGGAGCCGATTTCCGGCATGGATGAGCCGTATCATTACCGGAACAAGGCGCAGTTTCCGGTCGGTGAGGATAAAAGCGGCGAAATAATATCCGGATTTTATGCAGGGCATTCGCATCAGATCATTCCGAATATGGACTGCGCGATTCAACATGAGTGCAATCGGGTAATTTTGGAAACGATTCTGGATTTCATGAAGGAATATCATATCCCGCCCTATGATGAGGTGGAGCATAAGGGACTCGTGCGGCATGTGCTTACAAGAGTTGGTGTGAAAACCGGTGAAATTATGGTCTGTCTGGTTTTGAACGGGGCGAATCTGCCGGAGGCGGAACAGTTGATAAAAAGACTTTTGGAGATTGATTTCGAAAATGATTTTTCAAAGACAAAAGAGATAACAGAAAAGGAATCAGAGCATTCCTGGAAAATTAAAAGCATTTGTATGAACAAAAACACGGAGAAAACGAATGCGATTCTGGGAAAGGAACTTTCTGTTTTATATGGGGAGAGATATATTGAGGATGATATAGGAGATATCAAATTTCGTATTTCACCGCTTTCCTTTTATCAGGTCAATCCTGCCCAGACTGAAAAATTGTACAGCACAGCGCTAGAGTACGCGGATTTAAAGGGTGGGGAGGTTGTCTGGGATCTATATTGCGGAATCGGGACGATTTCCCTTTTTCTTGCCGGGAAAGCAGGTAAGGTCTGCGGCGTGGAGATTGTACCGCAGGCAATCGAAGATGCAAAAGAAAATGCGGTATTAAATGGCATTGAAAATACAGAGTTTTTCTGCGGGGCAGCGGAGGAGGTTGTTCCGAAAATTTATGAGGAGAGCGATGGTGCATTGGAGGCGGAGGTGGTTGTGCTTGATCCGCCAAGGAAGGGCTGTGACGAAAAGCTTTTAGAAACTGTCCTGAAAATGGAACCGGAAAAAATCGTCTATGTAAGCTGCGATCCCGCGACGCTTGCAAGGGATCTGAAATATCTTTGTGAGAGAGGATATGCCTTAAAAAAGGTACGGCCGTTTGAGATGTTTTGCTTTTCGGGACATGTGGAGACTGCGGTTTTGCTTATTCGGAAAGAGCAGAGTGAAAAACAATAGTTTTTTCATTTTGATAAAAAGCTCGGCCGAGGATGTTATCGGAAAGCTGTTGCAATCTGTGGCTTCGTTATGGAAATTGAACGAATTGGAAATATGTGGTATACTACCAAAGTGGGCAAAAGGGGAGAAATCAATCTGTTATACCAGAGTACAAGGAAAAGAGGAGAAGATGATGAAAAAGACGAAAGTTGTATGGAGCAGTATTTTGGTGATGCTTTTATGTCTGGTGAGTCTGTTGTATGTACATACGCAGACAAAGGCGGAGGAGCGGACGATCGCTTTGGGTGCACAGGGGGAAGATGCTGTCTTTATCAATTATAGAGACATGGGTAAATTTGTATTGGATTACGAGAGTGACCAGTCAATTTATAAACCATATGCGGACAGGATTGCATATATTGAGTATGAACTTCAGGATATGGATGATGAGAGCATTGGTTTAGATGAAGATGGTTATTTTGAGACACGGGGAATCGGCAGAAATTATGTGATTGTCACTGTTCATGATGAAAATGGGGAGCCGATTGAGGAGATTGATGGCAGGAGTTATCTGGTTATTGTAAATTTTGATATGACAAATGTTACTTTGGATAAGGATAGCTTTACTGTTTATAAGTCAGCATTTGATACATACTCTGAATCAGAATTTTCTGTAAAAGTAAATGGTCTGCCGGATGATATCGATGAGGACACGGTCGGACTGGAATATGAGGTATCATCTTCAAATGCGTCCATGAGTGTCAGGACAGAGTTTTATGATGGAGAGATTACAATTCATGTTTCCGGCAGCGGAACAACACAGGTGACGATTCGGATCAATGGAAAAGATTTTATTATTACAGTTACCATTAAGGAAGTCAAGCTTTCCGGTTCCACTTCGTTTTATATGACGCCAAAGCAGACGAAGCAGCTCAAGGTCAAAAATGGAGAGGGGGCCGCATGGAAAAGTACAAACAGTAATGTAGTATCGGTATCTTCTACGGGAAAGATCAAGGCAAAGAAGGCAGGAAATGCTGTGATTAGTGCAAAAGTAGGGGATATTAAGGTAGGCTGCGTGATTTCTGTTGTATCAAAGACCCGATTAAAGGTTGTGAAGCGGGCAAGGTATATCGGAACACACTGGAAATATAGTCAGCCGAAAAGAATGAAAAGTGGATATTATGACTGCAGTTCTTTAGTCTGGAAGTCATACAAATATGAAAAAAAATATTTTGGTGCGAAAAGCTATGCTCCTGTGGCTGCGGATGTTGCAAAATATTGTGTAAAGCATAAAAAGAAGGTATCCGGGGGCATTTGGAGTAATATTCAGAAAATGAAATATAAGCCGGGTGCACTGACTTTTAAAACCGGGGCAAAAAAC
>CADBMH010000309.1 GCA_902795705.1 uncultured Lachnospiraceae bacterium
AATAAAATCACAAATCTCATCTAACTGCTTTTCATTCACATGATTTTTATAATAATCCCCAAACATCTCGACAAATCTGGCTTTGATGAGGATGTCCAATGATTCAATTTAACCGAGGACAGTATCCATTATTGATTTTCTGCAAATTTCCGGATACCTGTAATTTTCTCTATAGCATCATTATTCCAATACTCATTCGACCATCTGTAACACACTTCTTTACGCTTTTTGAAAATTCTGAATGGCACCTCTGTGTTATCATACAGATGAAATACATCGCATACATCTACTATCTGCGGAATCAGTTTTATTGCCCTCTCATAACGCTGTCTTATCTTCTCTTCCGGCACCCCATGACCGCCTAATGCTTCTCTTGCATTTACTCTGACAACATTGATATTCACATCAGCAGTCAGAACATATATTCCTCTTATAAAATATCCTTTCTCCTTTGCCTTTTTAAGCAACAACAAATTACGATCAGTTGATAATACTGTTTCAAAGGTAAAATCCTTACATTCTTTAATCATCTCCTCTCGCAGTTCTTCTGCTTTAACCGCTGCGTCAAGGTCAGTGCAAAGAGTCGTTTTCTTTATATCATCAGTATTGATATACTCCCCCACGACCTTGGCCAGTCTGGTAATAGTTGTTTTTCCACTTCCGTTTGGTCCTGCAAACACTACTATTTCCGGTAGTTTCACTCTATCACTCTCCAACATACTCACGCCTCCCATCGGGATATTCAAGATAGGCTCTTTTGGTTTCCTTTTCATATCTTGCAACGGGCAATCCCCTTATCTTTCTAACCTCATCATCCAACCTGATTGATTCCTTAAAAAGTCTTGTTAAGTCTTCATCGGATATTCCATTCATTGAATCTAACTCATTCGATATTATCATAGCTAGTCTCCTTTCAATTTCTGACAATTTGCTGAATATATTAAGCAATAAACTTCTGATGTGATGCCTTTACATTGTTTTGATTTACCATAGCATATTGCATCGTTGTATCAATCTGAGAATGACCAAGTATTCTCTGTACCTGTTCTATTGGCATTCCTTTATCAATGGCTCTTGTCGCCATAGTTCTCCGGAACTTATGCGGATGAATTTTAGTCAGGTTTAATTTTTTCCCAAGCTCCCGTATCCGTATCTCCACACCACTTATCTTTAATCTGTCATGCGGTGAATCCAGAGTTACAAACAATGCCGGATTATCATCATTTCTACTGTCTATATATTTCTGTAAGTGCAGTTTTGCCTTCGCATCAAAATATACCCTCCGTTCTTTGTCTCCTTTTCCAAATACCACACACTCTCGTGCTTCAAAATCTATATCCTTTATATTCAGATTTACAAGTTCACCAACTCTGATCCCGGTAGAATAAAGCAAATCAATCATCGCAAGATCTCTTGCACAACCACAATTATCCCGGAGCTTCTCTATTGCCTCATCGGAAATAACCTCCTTCACAGATTGCTTCGTCTTAATCTTATGAATACGCCGCATAGGACTCTTTAGTATATAGTCTTCTTCCTCAAGCCATGAAAAGAAACTGGACAAGTTTCTTCTAATGTTATCTATCGTAACCTTACTGCAGTTATTAATCTTCTGATATCCTGAAAGGTATTCTCGAATTTCCTCTGTATCAAATTTTCTAATCGGTTTATCCACATCATTGAAAAGATGCTCTATCGTAACACGATAGTACTGAATCGTCCTGTCCGAACAGCCCTCGACCTTCTTAGCAGCTAAAAACATTTTTAGATATTGATCATTTGTAATATCTATTCTTGACGGCTCGTTTTCTGCCAAATTCTTTACCAAGACCTCCTGTAGTTTCTTCATCTGGGCAATGGACAAATGTTCTGCCATTTCATTCAAAATTGCAACTAATTTTTCCTCCATATCAGTACACTCCTTTCGTTTGTATACCGACATCCTTCTCCGGCTGAGCCTATGTTATATGATTATCCAAAGTATTCCTGCATAAGGCTGTCGAAAAGTACCTTGGTTTCATCTAATGCTTTCTGCACTGCAAATTTTGATTTGTCGGTCTGAAGCAAAAAATCTTTAAATTGTTCCTGTAACGCTATAGGCGGCACAGGAATTGTCAATAAAACTAATAA
>CADBMH010000310.1 GCA_902795705.1 uncultured Lachnospiraceae bacterium
CCGTGCAGCAGATGCAGCAGCAGCAATCGGTGAGGGACTTCAGGCATTTTGTATTCCGGGTTCTGTTGCAGATCATCGTAAGGTAGGTTTGGGACATGGTAACTTAGGAAAGATGCTTTTAGAGGAGGAGACAGAGTGCTTCTGCTTCCTCGCAGGACATGAATCCTTTGCAGCAGCAGAGGGTGCAATCGGTATTGCAGAAAAAGCAAACAAGGTTCGTAAAAAACCGCTCCGTGTTATCCTGAACGGACTTGGAAAGGATGCTGCACAGATCATTTCCCGTATCAACGGCTTTACTTTTGTAGAGACAGAATATGACTACAAGACAGCAGAATTAAAGGTAAAATATGAGAAGGCATATTCAAACGGACTTCGTGCTACCGTGAAATGCTATGGTGCTGATGATGTGCAGGAGGGTGTAGCGATCATGCACAAGGAGAATGTCGGTGTATCCATCACCGGTAACTCTACAAACCCTACCCGTTTCCAGCATCCGGTAGCAGGTACTTATAAAAAGGAATGCATCGATCAGGGCAAGAAATACTTCTCCGTAGCTTCCGGTGGTGGTACAGGCCGTACCCTTCATCCGGATAATATGGCTGCAGGTCCTGCTTCCTATGGTATGACCGATACATTAGGCCGTATGCATAGCGCTGCACAGTTCGCAGGTTCTTCTTCCGTTCCTGCCCATGTAGAAATGATGGGACTGATTGGAATGGGTAATAACCCGATGGTAGGTGCTACCGTAGCAGTAGCCGTTTCCGTTGAGGAAGCTGCAAACGCAGGGAAATTCTAAATAGTAAAAATAATTACTTTTCAGGGAGTGTACTGTAAAAGGGTACACTCTCTTATAACATTTCGGAGTTTGGCGCAGTTTGGTAGCGCGCTTGACTGGGGGTCAAGAGGTCGTCGGTTCAAATCCGGCAACTCCGATTAGAGTAAGTTTTTGGAGGGGACTTATGAGCCGGATTACGAATTTTATTTTAGATGTAGACGGTACGATCTGGGATACTACAGAAGTAGTAGCAAAGGCATGGAACCGGGCAATTGAAACAGATGGCCACAGCAAGACCAGAGTGGATGCCGGAAGGCTTAAAACATTATTCGGAAAGCCGATGAATGTGATTGCGGAAAATCTCTTTACAGATGTCACGCCTGAGATTCGTGAAAAGCTGTTAAATGACTGCTGCAGGGAGGAGCAGCAGGATCTTTCGGAATGTACGAAAGTTTTAATGTATCCATATGTGAAAGAAACCATAAAAAAACTTTATGAAAAGGAATGTCAGCTTTTCATTGTCAGCAATTGTCAGACCGGTTATATCGAGCTGGTACTTGAAAAAAACGGGCTTACAGAGTATATTAAAGATTTTGAGTGCTTTGGTAATACAGGCAAACAAAAATCAGAGAATATTCGTTCCATCTGCGACAGAAACGGATTGAATATGTCGGAAACAGTTTACGTCGGAGACACCCTTGGAGATTATGAGGCAGCCGGGAAGGCAGGCTGTCCTTTTGTTTATGCTGATTATGGCTTTGGCAGAGTGCCGGACACAAAGGTTCAGATCAGCAGCTTTCGAGAGCTGCTGTGTTTATCGTAATATTCCGAATAAATATTCTATATAGCAATGTTTTTCTGCTAATTCTCTTTACAACCATAGAATGGTCATGGTAGAATATAGGTAATATTTTTGAACGAATCAGATAATGATAAATAATTAGCCATACAAACAAATTTTTTTGTTTCATAGTACAATTTGATTTGTTTCTTTTCGGTATGCGCTTCAATTAAAATGAATTAGAATGTATCGATCACAATGCCATGGGGTGCAAAAGGAGTTGAATGGTTATTGAAATTAAATGAATTTAAACCAAATACGGAAATTATCATTACGGTAGAAAAACAGCATAAGCACCGGGAGGTCAAAACGACGATCATTGATTCTAATGAATATGCTGTAACTGCGGAACCTGTAGTCATTCAGGACAGGGTGGTAAATTTTCACGAAGATACAGATTATATGATCTCTGTAAATACGGAAAGAAAGGTATATCTGTATAAACAGGCGAAGGTCAAAATCATTAAGTTGAAAAGTGCAAGGTTTAAGCACAATTGTGTTCTTAATATTTCTACGGATGAAGATGTAAAGGCAATCAACCGGCGAGATTTTTATCGTGTATTTTTAGGGATTGAAGGAACGATTGCACGTTTAAAAAACAATAATTTCTTTCAGGCAACAATTAAAGATGTGAGTGCAAACGGTTTGGGAGTCATCTGCAGTAATACACTGCGTTTGGATATTGGTTCAGAGATTGTTGTTGACTTTACAGATAAAATGACCGGTGAGAAATTTAAATTAACGGCTACGATTGTACGCTGTGTTAAAAATGATCCGGAAACCTTTTTATATGGCTGTCAGTTTCCGGAAGAGGATTCTGATGTCGAGAAATTCGTTGCATTGCAACAAAGGCTTCATATTTTATAGAATGATCTGAGCCCTAAATATAATGATAATCAGAACGAAAGGTTTATCATATAAATTTTTACACAAGTTTGATACATAGAATAATATAGTATAGAAAGAGGGGAGTTTATTATGCAATTAAATCATAACAGACCAAAATTATCTGATACGAAAACATGTGCAAAATGCGGGCGGGATCTGCACGAAACCTATCCACATGACCTTTGTCCTGCCTGTATGGAATTTGAGTTATTTAACGCGGTAAAAGAATATATCCGGAGTAATGATGATGTTCATGAACAGGATGTAGCCGAAGAATTTGATATCCCGATCAGCAAGGTCCGCGGTTGGATCAGAGAGGGCAGAATCCAGTATAAGGGAGACAATTCCGATAAACTCTCCAGTGTGGTATGCAAAATGTGCGGAAAGAAGATTGCGTTTGGAACACTTTGTCCGCAGTGTCATTCCCTGCAGCAGCTTCAGGTTGTCAGCAATTTCAAAAAGCAGGCTGAGACAGCGGGAGAGATGCATTTCCTTAATAAAAAAGAGCAATAGAAAAACCGAAAATTTGTTCGATTTTCTCTTGACAAACATCTGTTCGTCTGATATATTATTATCAGAAAAGGAACAGATGTTTGTTTTTGGCTTGTTTATCAAACCGGATCAAGGGAGGAATCAGAATGAACAAAACTCAGATGAAAAGATTTATAATGAATAAAAGATTAGCAGCTATGGCTTTTGTTTTACTTATAGCTGCTTGTGGGATTTTATTGTTTACGCTGTCTGCACATAATGCAAAGGCAGCACGCCCGCAGATTTTGAATTACGAGACAGTACAGGTTACTGCACAGGATACCTTGTGGAAGATTGCAAAGGAGCACTATGTAGAAGAGTACGGCTCTTTAAAAGATTATATTAAAGAAATCAAAAGATGTAATTCTTTGTCCAGTGATTATATTAACGCAGGAAGCTCCCTGATGGTTCCGATTTACGCGGTTATTTCGACAGAAGAGAAGTGATTTTCATTTGTTGAAGCTGTTATTGGGTGAAAGTTGATGTGATTTTTTGAAATTTATATATAGGAAATATACTTTTAATAATAATGTTTTCAAACATTAAATTAATATTAAAATTAATGTTTGGAAACATTAATTTTTGTTTATACACTAAGTTTTTTATTAGAATCTCACAAAAGAAAAGTGGAAATATTGGTTATTTTTCCCCTTGACGAAAGCATTCTTCAAGAGTAGAATACAATTGTTGCATATTTATTAATAAAAGATAACATTATTTTACAAATGAAAATACTTTTCTTTAAAGTTGTATTTTGCCTAAGTTCTACTGTTGTAGAGATAATATTCTACCATTGTAGCAGAAACTGGATGAGGAGGTGCTTTTTTGAAAGAAATTCGATTACATGAAGGCGAATTGAATGTTATGGAATTATTGTGGTCTAATAAGGAATTAGCCGCAAAAGACATCTCCAAAATTATCAAAGAATATATTGGCTGGGAAAAAAATACAACCTATACAGTAATCAAACGATTGATCGACAAAGGGGCTATTATTCGCAGAGATCCAGGCTTTATATGTCGCGCGAATGTCAGTAAAAGCAAAATCCAGGAAATCGAATCCAATGTGCTGTTAAATAAATTATTCAATGGTTCGATATCAAATTTTCTAATGGATTATGTAAATCACCAAAAGCTGACCGGAACAGATTTGGAAAACATGGAACGCATTATTTTGAACCACAGACGTTAATATGTCCATTTATAGCTATACTATATATGTAATAACACAGATTTAATTAGATATTATGTACTGATGATCTGTGTTATTTTTGTTTCAAATAATATAATGAATCTTATAAACAATTTTATTATGATCTTAATATAGAAGCTGCATGTTTATTATAATTATAGGCTAAAATAAATACTGATTATGGAAAAGAGTAATAGATACTTCAAGATTTAACTCTTGGATAAACTCCAGTTTTTCAAAAAGTTATATTGCAAAGCAGAACAAAATATGATAAAGTATAATTAGATTCAGAACAATATCTATAAATATAAAGAATAATGTTGAAAACTTGTTTTCATAAGTTATTCTTTATATTTATAGATAAAGACTGCGGAAACTGATTACAGTTTTCGCAGTTTGTTCTGAATTGTATATAACCAAACAAAGCGAAAGAAAGGACTCCTTATGGGAACTTCAAACAGACAAACTTATTATCAAAATAAAAATGCACATAATGTAAACAAATTACGGGAGCTTTTAAATGAATTTCCGCGTTTTTCAAAAGATTTTTTCCGTGGCATTGAGCAGGCCTCCTCAACAAATACCCGCATCGGCTATGCATATGATATACGAACTTTTTTCCGGTTTCTTTTAGCGGCAAATCCGTCCTTAGGCGGTGATATTTCAAAAATCACATTAGAGACCTTAAATTCCTTAGAGCCGGTAGATATTGAAGAATATTTGGAGTATTTAAAGCTGTATACCTATGATGGAAAAACTTTTTCAAATGATGAACGCGGCATCCACAGAAAGCTTGCATCATTAAGAAAATTCTTTTTATATTACCAGAAGCGCGAACGGCTCACAAATAATCCGACAACTGTAGTCGATATGCCAAAGCTGCATGACAGGGAGATCATCCGTTTGGATTCCGGCGAGGTTGCCGAGCTTCTTGATCTGGTTGAAAATGCCGGTAACAATCTGACCGGCAGAAAAAAGAGCTTCTATGAGAAAAATAAACTCAGAAATATTGCTATATTTACGCTTTTCTTAGGAACAGGTATCCGTGTTTCGGAATGTGTCGGTCTTGATATCGAGGATATTGATTTCAGAGAAAACCGTATCCGGATCATGCGAAAAGGCGGCAAGGAGGAATATGTCTATTTCGGCGAAGAAGTGAAGGAGGCACTGAAAAACTATATTGAAATTACCAGAGAACAGATCAATCCTCTTCCGGGACATGAACATGCACTCTTCTACTCTATCCAGAGACGCCGTATCAGCGTCCAGGCGATTGAGAATCTTGTTGCGGAATATGCAGGGCAGATTACGAATTTTAAGCACATTACGCCGCATAAGCTAAGAAGTACCTATGGTACATCTTTATACCGCGAAACAGGCGATATTTACCTTGTAGCGGAGGTTTTAGGGCATAATGATGTAAATACGACAAGAAAGCA
>CADBMH010000311.1 GCA_902795705.1 uncultured Lachnospiraceae bacterium
CAGATTCGATGTTTGAGTCAATCTGCTTCTTTTTCTGCTCAAAATCTGATACTTTCCTGATGAATTTTTATATCTGAATAATATAAAAAGTGGCATATATGGTATATTTTTCCAGTAATTCCATCAAGTTTTTAGCTTTCTGCTACCGCAAGAGGCATTTTTCATTACTTCTTCTCTTTTGAGTTGTTGCTGAGGTAATATCCAGCACCTCTTTATTGTTTAAGTATTCGTTCAAAATCCTGTTGTTTCCTTTTGTTATTAGGAAACTCTAGGGCCTCAACAGCTACTCGCCCTTTTTTTAAAAAATCAGGAGAAAAATATTCAAGAGAATCATTATATGCCTTTCCAATATCTCTACCACCGAGGGATTGTTTGATCTCATTTATGATCAGTGAAACAGATTTTTCATTTAGCAAATGAGCATAATTACCGAGTATGACATTTGTAGGTGAAGATACACATCTAACAGAATAATCTGTTTCTGAGTCAGATAAAAGTCGAAAACGGTATTCTGCCTGCATAATGTTGATTATGTTTTCTCTATAATCCGTAGATGACCCATCTTTCCAGATAATCGAAAATACAATAAGATTTCCAAATCTAAGACACACTGTATCTATAGCATCAATAGAAAGAAATGCAGAGTTATCTTGTGTAGAAATCTCCTTAAAATTCTTTCTTAAAAGCTTCGGCTGATAATAAATTTGTAATGGAGTATATGAAAAATAATTTTCTGGTACTGGGTTTAAATTGATGTGCAAACCAAGAAACATTGAAATATTTGAAGGATATTCAATTTTCTCGCCCATAATATATGGCAGCAAATTATCAAAATATGAATCTTCACGTTTCTCTAGTCGTGAACCGTTATATATAATTTTTAAAATCCATCTTGAAAACGTAGTCACATCATCTAATACAATATGGTGGGCAACATAATAATCAGAAAATTTATATGGTGTCATAAAGCTATTTGAGATAAGCCTTTGTCCATAAGAATCCAATTCTGCTAAAAAACCATTATTACACTCATTACATACGTCTGAAATAGTCAATCCTCGGTTATCAACATACTTATTATTATCTTTATAAGTGATATCCTGTTCTGGATATAATCCAAGAAGAGACTTTGGAAAAATATGTTCATCCGTTCTTTTTATACCAGTATTATTCCCCATCTCTCGTTTACAATACGCACATATTTTCAACTGATTCACCTCTTTCAAAAAAATACAGGATCTGTGATTTAGGAACCTATCATGCTGTGACGTTATCTTTATTTAAAAAACGCTCTACAAAAGGCTTCGCCGCACTAATTGTCCTATTGCTGTAACTATACTGTTGTCCTTCTCCAGGCCATCCAGCAGATGAAAGTATTTTTATAGGATAAGGTCACTACGCACATTCTCGTTAGAAACGGACTCAAAAACATATTTATTAAGTATATCACGAAAATGTGAATAATGCTCTATCCAGAGTTGTGTTGGCATTTTTTTCGATATAATATGCATCTGCTCAAGTATCTTCCTTAACAGCTAGAAAGCGTGAGGCACAATATTTCTGGAGAAAGCGGATTACTCGGGTCAGTTTTGCTTGGTAGGAGATGAAGGGCGGCAATGCCATCGAAAAGGATGAAAATGCCAATGGATTATAAACTACCTTAAGATATGAAAGACTATGTGGTCTGCTATCTTTAGCATTAAGAAAAGAAAAAGGTCGGTCGGATTGCTAAAATGCCAGATCAGAAGGCCTGTTTATTCGTTGAACCTAGGAACTGGGCTGTCTTACTGGTTTCAATGGTACTGTCATCCACATGACTTTGTACGCCGGGATTGATCCTAGCTTATTAGACGGTTACGCAACCATCGACCATTGTGTCATGAATAGATTATTGTCGGAGATGGCACAGGTATCATCGGGTTCATGGATTCCTTAACTGTTATCCTCATCATCTTTAGAGCCGGGATATCCGATATGAAGACGTCCCTAAAAGCTCCTTGATTTGTACCCATCAATTGGTGGGTCATTTTTGTTATCGAGATCCGGGACCACAGTTATAGTAGATTCCATATATCAAAGGAAACGAAAGGAGAGAAGCTGTGAAGCCTGAGAAAATGGAGATTACGAACTTTAAGGGCCTAAGAGGGAAAAGAACGGTC
>CADBMH010000312.1 GCA_902795705.1 uncultured Lachnospiraceae bacterium
ATCCGAAAAGGAAAAGGAACGCAGTTTGATCCTGAGATTGCAGAGCATATGCTGCATATGATCGATGAGGATGTGGATTTTCTTATGAGGGAAAGATATTAGCAGTTTTTGGGGAGACAAAGTTTGAAAGTAAACTTTCAAACTATTTATTAATGATGCAAAATCAGCCGAAAACGGCTGATTTGTGCCAGGGGTATATGAATGCATTTTCGTTAGGCGGTCAGGGAGTATATTTGTGATGGTTCAGAGAGGGAAAAAGGAGGAGAACGGAGTATGGACAAGGAAGATCAGATATCGTTTCATATCATGCTGCTAACAGCTTTTACAGTTCTTTGCCTGCTTTTGGATGTTGTGATTGCTGTTTCCGGCTGGGGAAATACAGCAATCCTTTTGGTCACCGGTTCGATGCTTTTGTGCTGGCTGGTTCATTTTCGGAAGCTTGGCGGTGATGACAGAAGGCTGTACTTTTATGTGGCTGTTATGCTTCTGATTCTCGGATACTACGCTTTTCAGGGATCTGCGATCACGGATGTGCCGATTATTTTATGTCTTCTGATCATTATGCTTTCTAAAAAGAATGACAAAAGGCTGATTTATATCGTAACGGCATCTTATCTTGTGTATTTGGCAGAAAATCTGATTTTTGCTGATTTTTTAAGACCGGGGATGGAACAGATCGTCTTTTCCAGGCTTGCTCTCGGGATTGTCTGTCTGCTCAGTGCATGTATGATTTCAACCTACTTTATCAGGCAGTATGAAAATCTGGAGCGGGAACTTTTGAATACAAGGGAAAAGCTTTTGCTTGCGCAGAAGGAGAACGAGCTTTTCTTATCCAACATGTCTCATGAACTGAGAACTCCGATCAACGCTGTAAACGGCGTGAGTGAACTGCTTTTGGCAGGGAAATTTTCAAAGGGAGACAGGGATAAGCTGCGCGTGATCCGGAATGCGGGAAGAAGGCTTTACAGACAGGTTAGTGATGTGCTGGATTATTCGGAGATAGAGACCGGGCATTTTTCTCTGACCTATGATGAATATGAACCGGTTTCCGTTGTATATGATGTAGTCAACATGATCGGGGAGACGGGCAGAGGTAATGAGCTTGCGGTAGATATTGAAGCATCGCTTCCGAAAACATTATATGGCGATGTGGAGCGAATAAAAAAACTGCTGTTTGTTTTAGTGGATAATGCTTTAAAGTTTACGGAAGAGGGCGGTATTTATATTTTTGTCCACAGCAGAAAAGAAGAATACGGTATTAATCTGAATATTGATCTGTGGGATACCGGATGCGGAATCCCGGAGGATGAGTTAAAAAAGCTTTTTAAAGGTTCTTATTTAGGCGATAACAGTGCCGAGAGGAAAAAGGGCGGTCTTGGTCTGGGGCTTGCGATTGCGCATGGAATCACTTCGGCAATGAAGGGATTTTTATCGATTGAGAGCAAGGTGGGAGAGGGAACGCATGTCCGGGTATCTATTCCGCAGGAGGTACGTTCGGAGAGTCCGTCGCTTTCCGTTGATAATATAGAAAAGTATAAAATTGTCTGCTATATCAACAGAGAAAAATATGCCCGCCAGGAGGTGGGAGACTTTTATCATACCTATATCGAGCATATGCGAAGCGATTTTGGCCTGGATATATCTTTTGCGGCGTCTTTACGGGAGGTAAAGGAATTGTGCGGTACCGGTCTGGTAACACATCTTTATATTGCCGTTTGGGAGTATCGTATGGAGCCGGAATATTTTGACAGACTGGCAGATGAAATAACGGTATGTATCTTTGCGGATGCCGGCTTTACTTTGAATCCGGGAAGCCATGTGGATATCGTATATAAGCCGATTTATGCCTTTGCGGTATTGAATCATTTACGAAATACGCTTCCGGGCAGTGAAAGAGAGGAGTATCCGGTACAAAAGGAGATTTCTTTTAAAAGAAAAGGCTACCGGGCTCTGGTCGTAGATGATGAAGAGATGAATCTGGTCGTAGCGAAGGGTCTGTTGGAAGAAATCGGGATCAGCACAGATATCTGCAGCAGCGGTATGGCGGCAATTGAAAAATGCGGAATCGCTGACTACGATATAATTTTTATGGATTATATGATGCCGGGAGTAAATGGAGTTACGGCGATGCAGAAGTTAAGGAATATCCGGAACGGCTATTACAGGGACAAGCCGATTGTTGTGTTTACGGCAAATGCAGTGAGCGGAGCAAAGGAAAGATTCCTGAAGGAGGGCTTTGATGAGTTTATTTCGAAACCGATTGAACTGAAAAATCTCCGGAAGATATTGGAGAAGTATTTAACAGGAGGGCGTGAATGAGTGATCGATACAGAATTTTGATTACCACGGACAGTATCTGTGATCTCCCGGGAGAGCTTTTAAAAAATCTTCCGGTTGCAGTCATACCCTGTTATGTGGTGACAGAAAACGGACGTTTTATAGACGGACAGGAGATGGATGCTAAGGATCTTTTGCGCTATATGGAGAATAAGGAGCAGAAAGTCGGAATAGAACTGCCTTCTGTTTCTGAGTATAAGAAATTTTTTGAGGAAAAATTACTCCTTTCCGAGCGGATCATACATATTTCCATGGGAAGAAAGGAAAGCGCGGGATATGATTATGCCTGTGAGGCAGCAGGTGATCTGCAGGGAGTCAGGGTGCTTGACTCGGGACAGATATCAAGTGGTGTGGCTCTGATTGTCTGCAAGGCTGCCCTTTTGGTGCAGGATGGCAGGGGATATGAGGAAATCTGCGAAGAACTGGAGCACTTTGCAAAGCTGGTTTCATCGGGACTTCTTATCAAAGATCTGGAATACATGGGAAAAAGCGGAAAGATTTCGAAGGGGAGGCAGGAAATCTGGGAAAGAATGCTGATGTATCCGGTGCTTGAAATGAAAAGGAATAGGATCCGCAGAGGACATATCTTTACAGGGCGCTTTGAAAATGTAGTCCGGGCATTTGTGAAAAGACAGCTTAGAAATTCATGGAGGATCGATCCTGAACTTTTAGTCATTATGCATGTCGGTCTGGATCATGAAAGCATTGAAATGATAAAAAAGGAAGCAGAAAAATATGTCCATTTTGAGCATATTGTAGTTGAAGAAGCTGCGTCTGCTACGACATGTAACTGCGGAAAAGGAACTGTCGGACTGTTTTTTGTCAGAAAGGGAAGACAGAAAAGAGAAAAGGCAGATACCGGAAGTCTGAGAGAGAAGTTTACAGAGGGAAGAAGAGTGGTAACCGAATTGATTGCGAATGAAGAGTTTCCGATCCGTCAGAGGATATTGAACCTGATTCTTTCAGCGGCACTGATCGGCAGCTTTTTTTCGGCGGTTATTACTTTGTTTTTAGGCGCTTTTGAGAGTGCGGCTACCGTATTTTTAGTGGTAGTAGTGCTGGCTGCCGCATTATATCTGTCTGTGATACGAAAACGGTGGAAGGAAGCGGGACTTGTAATCTGCTTTTTTACGAATACATTGATCTTTCCATGTATGTTTTTCGTGTCAGGAGGGACGCACAGCGGGATGCCGGTCTGGTTTGTGCTGGGGCTTTTGTTCGACTGGCTGATTCTGACCGGGTGGGTATGCTATGCAATTTTCGGAATAAATCTGGCGGTGATGTTAGGATGTATCATATACGCGGACATGAATCCGGGGGCTGCAACAGAGATTTCTTCGGAGTATATGCGGAATGATATTATTCAGTCGATCATTCTGGTCGTTCTGATCCTGGGACTTATTTATAAGTATCAGGCGTATGCGTATGAGAAGCAGAAAAAGCAGATTGAACAGCATGAGGAGGAGCTTCTTCGCTCTAATAGTGCCAAGGATCTTTTTTTAGCCAATATGTCTCATGAGATCCGGACACCGATTAACGGAATCATGGGAATGAATACGATGCTTTTAAGGGAGTGCGGGGATAATACTTCCTTACAGGAATACGGGAGAAATATCCAAAGCTCCAGTCAGACCTTGCTTTCGTTAGTGAATGATATTCTTGATGTTTCGAAGATTGAAGCAGGGAAATTTGAAATTGTCTCTGTAGAATATGATACCTTTTCTGTTATAAATGACTGTTATCAGATCGCACATTCAAGATGTATGGCGAAAGGTCTTGAATTTGAACTGGATTTCAATCCTGCGATTCCTTCAAGACTCTATGGAGATGAGGTTCGCCTTCGTCAGGTGATCAATAATCTGCTTTCGAATGCAGTGAAGTATACGGAAAGAGGGACGGTTCGCCTGTCTGTAGATATGGAAAAAAGAGGGGATGCTGTCGTAGACCTTTTGATCCGTGTGCATGATACCGGAATCGGAATCAAGGAGGAGGATAGAGAGAAGATTTTTGAGAGCTTTTCCCGTGTCGATGAGAAGCGGAACAGAAATGTCGAGGGAACCGGACTGGGGTTGAATCTGACCAAGAACCTGGTGGAGCTGATGCATGGAGAAATTCGTGTGGACAGTGTTTACGGTCATGGTTCGACTTTTATCGTACAGCTGCCTCAGCAGATCCGCGACAGGAAGCCTACGGGTGACTTTGCGAAGAAATATCAGGCACATCTTCTGGAGCAGGAGAACGAATTAGAGACGCTTCAGACAACGGGAGCGGCAGCACTTGTTGTAGATGATGTTCCGATGAATCTTTTAGTGGCAAGGGGACTTTTACGCTATACAGGAATGGTGGTGGATACTGTGGATTCCGGCGTGGAGGCACTTTCTCTTGTCAGCAAAAGAAAGTATGATATCATTTTTATGGATCATCTGATGCCGGAAATGGATGGGATTGCATGCCTGCACAAAATGCAGGAAATGAAAAACAATAAAAACCAGTTCACACCGGTCATTGCATTGACTGCAAACGCGCTTAGCGGAATCCGTGAGGAGTATGTCCGGGCAGGATTTCATGATTATCTTTCAAAACCAATCCGTGAGGCAGAGCTTTATGAGCTTTTAAGGAAGTATCTGCCGGCAGAAAAGATAGTAGAAAACACGAATGCATCGGAGAATACGGTCGGAGTTTTAAAAGAGGCAGTTGAGACGAATGATACCGATGGTATCATGGACAATGAGGCAGAGCCTGAGGAAGATACAAAGGAAACGAAAGAGTCTTCACAGAGTGCTTCCTTTGACATGGAACAGTTAAAGCAGATTCCGGGCTTAGATACGGCATGCGGCATGAAGTATTGTATGCATAAGGAAGAATTTTACTTTATGGTATTAGAGGAGTATTTAAAAAGTGATAAAGCTGCCGTGCTTGACAAAGCATTGGCAGAAGAAGACTGGGAGCAGTACCGGATTGGTGTGCATGCCTTGAAAAGTACTTCTCTGAATATTGGTGCGAAGGAACTTTCGGAGGAGGCAAAAATTTCGGAGACTGCCTGCAAAGAGGGAGATCATGAAAAAGTGCGGAAGCGTCATGCGGCACTGATGGAGCAGTATAGAAAGCTTGTTGAGGAGTTGTCGTAATTGACAAATAGTTCGCTTTCAGCGAGCTATTTGAGAGTTTCGCAATCATCTATAGAAGTAAGAAAGGAGTTAAAATGCGAAAGAAATTTAAAAGAATCCGGAGGGGAATCGCAGTTCTTTTAAGTGTGGCACTTGCTGTATCACAGCCGACTTATTCTAAGGCTACAGGGAGTGCCGATGGAGAAGAAGTCACAGGCAGCAGTTTAGGGGTAGTCCTGACAGATGAGGATTCCTATGCACCGCATCAGGTAATCGTCAAATACAGGAAGGGTGCACTGGTGCAGAAACAGGGCACAAGTAAGATTTTGAAAGCGGCGAGAGAAGAGAAGCATGTTTCCGTATATTTTGGAAGGTCTATGAAAGCGGTAACAGAGGAAAAAGATGTTGCTACAACAACGAAAAAACAGACAAGAATTCTGTCGCAGAGTATGGAAGCAGATTTTGTCATTGAGGACACGGTAAGCTTTTCAGCGGAAGAGACCGGGGGTGAACCGCTTGTATATAGTCTGGTATCTTCAGAAAAATACAGCACTGCAGAGATGATGTCTCTTCTCAGGGAAAATAAGGATGTATCCGAAGTGATACCCAATGGAAGAATTGAGCCTGAGAGTGTTCCGGATTATGAGTTAAACGATCCGTATTCGAGATTTTCCTACCAGCAGAATACCTCTGAAGCAATGAATACGGTGGGCAGGCAGGTAGACGACAGAGGGTATGAGGCTTCACAGATTCCTTCGCAGAATTTAAGTGTCGGCTGGGAAAAGGCAGACCGGGCAGGGAAGCCGGAAAAGGAAATTGTTGTTGCAGTTATTGATACCGGTGTGGATACCACACATGAGGATTTAAAGGATGTCATGTGGCAAAATCCGGGAAATATCGGACTTCTCGGAGAGCATGGATATGATTTTAATAAAAATAAAGAAGTACTTACCGATCCGGACGGACATGGAACTCACTGTGCCGGTGTGATCGCTGCACAGGCAGGAAATTCATTGGGAATTTCAGGAGGAGCCGGCGGCAGAGTAAAAATCATGGGACTGAAGATCATGAACGATGAAGGTAGTGGAACATCAAATTATCTGTTTGGTGTGCTGGGAGCTTTTGAATATGTATTAAAAGCAAAAAGGATGGGAGTAAATGTTGCTCTTGTCAGTAATTCATGGGGAATGTCAAGAGAGGTAGACGGTGCAGGTTTCTATGAAGATATTTTTAAGCTGATGAAGCAGGCCGGTATTTTGAATTTTATTGCAGCAGGAAACTCCGGCTATGATGATGACACTGCAAATGCTGCTCCGGGGGATATGGAGTCAGACAATGTGGTCACTGTTGGTGCGATGGGAGAAAATGGAAAAGCAGCTCCGTTTTCTCAGTATGGAAATACCTCGGTAGATGTTTTTACACCCGGAACCAACATTCTTTCTACCGTATCCTATGATTGCTACTTCCCGGCAATTTATAGTCCGGAGAAGCTAAAGGAGACAACGGCTTATTACGGTGAATTTTCGCAGGAACAGGGAGCATCAGACGGAACGTTTATACCGGTAACCGGGGATGCGGAGCAATGGACTATACAGGGGTGAAAAGGTTTGGTGCATCGAAGGTAAAGCTTCCGGCTGGGGCTTCCTATGAGCTTAAAGTGGAAAAGGGAAATTATTTCAATACCTCGAAGGCTCCGGCTTCCTTAAACTGGACGGTACACGGCTTAAAGCCGGGAGAAAGTTATTATATGTACTTTCCTTATGAAAAGGATGAGGATTCGGAAGAAAATGATACTTATTTTTCGGCATTGTATAAAGCGGTCTGGGCCGGCGATGATATCAAGCTGACGGTCAGAACGGGAGAGGTCATAGAAAAAAAAGACGGAACTCTCGAAATGTATGGTGACGGTGTCAGGGGATATGCGCCGATGAAGAGTTATGATGGCTTGATGTATCATACGACAGGAACGGTATCGTCTTATAAGCAGGTAAAGAAAAAGGATGTAGCTTCTTATGGAATCGGAATCTGCCTGTCAGTGCCGGATGATGCGGCGCAGCTTAAGCATGCATCGGCAACTCTCTGCCTTGATTCGATTGCGGTAAGCAAAGCCGGTGTGAAAAAAGTCTCTTTTGGAAAGTATGATATCATGTCCGGTACCTCTATGGCATGTCCGGCTGCAGCGGGCGCTGCTGCACTTCTTTCCTATATAGAGCCGGAAGGCTCAGAGGCGGCAGGAAGAAAAACCGGCTCTGCTTATGCGGACTATTTGAAAAACCGCTTGTTGTCGATGACGACACATTCCGGGGAATTAGAGGGCAAGTGTCTGACAGAGGGGTATATTGATTTTAAAAAGTTCGATGTGAAGCAGCCTGTGATCACAAATGCGTATGTGCTAAGTGATACAGGGGACATTTTGTTAGAGGGCATGAATCTTGGAAGCAAGGAAACGACAGAGGTTCAGTACCGCAGGCTGGCAGTGGAAGGCTCGGAATATAAAACAATTCCGAAGGATTCAGGCGGTGGGATGTATGTTTCCTGGGATATGCCGGGGGATAGTATCCTTGTATTGCATGGGGCAAAGGAATTAATAGGAACCTATACGAGATTTCTCATCACGAATGGAGAGGCATCCGGTACAGGTGCGTTTTTCCTGGTTCAGGGAATCGGAAAATATGTGCCGGTTACTACAGCGGATCATGTGCTTGAGGATATTTTTACGGATTCTGATGGTCAGGAAGTATATGCGCTTACACGAGAGGGAGATGTTGGCAGGCTTGACGTAAATGGGGGAACGCTCTGTTTGTATAATGAAAAGAAAACATTTAAAGAACAGTTAAAAATGATTGTTCTGCAATATATGGGAATCAGTGAGTTTGCATATTACAATGATGCAGTTTCTTTCTCTACGATCAGTACAGTTCATATGGATGGAGTATTTTATCATATGATCAATGTGCAGGCAGGGGCAGACCAGTTGAAGGTACTTGCGCTTATAGATGTTAATTCTCCAAATCCTGTATGGGGGTTTATGAAGCTTTCTGAACCGGAAGAGGGACTTTACAATATTTTCGGTTTGGATGGCAGGCTTTATTCGTTTGGCGGACGGGCTGCCGGAGAGACGGGGAATGTAGTAGACAGACATGTAAGCTGTTTCAATATGAAAACAGGTAAGTGGGAGCGGATTGATGCAGAGCTTCCGGAGGATTTTATTGAAATTCATGGTTGTACTTATGATGGTGCATTGTATCTTATGTGCTGTCAGATTTATGATAATGGTGGAAATGTGAAAGATAGCAATGCGGTCTGGAGATTTGACGGAGCGAACTTTACAAGGATGAAAACCGAAATCCGTTCACCGTTCAGACACAGCTACAGTGCAGGTTATCCGGCGTTAAGACCGGCACTTGCAGAAGCGAAAAACGGTATTGTCGGTACGGGTATTTCTATTGATGGCTGTGGTAATTCCTTCCGGTATTCCCCAAAGGAGGATAAATTGTATCCTATATGGCGAACCTTGGATGACGGACTTGCAGCAGCTGCAGTACAGAAAGCTGTTGTCACGGCAAAGGGGCTTTATCTGTACCGGGCGGAGATTTTTGATGATATCTGGAGTCCGATGCTCTATCATCTGGATGCGGGGAATGATACCTTTGAAACGCAGTATGAAGTCAAGGCGTCCACAGATGATACGCCTGCTACAACAACTCCGGCTGTGACAAAGCAGAAAAGCAAGGCGAAGTTAGTTGTGACGAAAAAGGCGATCAAACGCGGAAAGTCTTATAAAATTAAAGTGAAGAATCTGAATGGACAGAAGATAAGCTGCTCTGTTTCTAAAAAGACGAAGAAACGAGGCGTTACGGTATCGTCATCGGGAAAGGTGTCTGTGAAGAAGAAGGCAAAAAAAGGAACTTATAAGGTGAAGGTAAAGGTGGATGGAAATGCGAGTTTCAAGGCGAAGATATTGAAATTTACCGTAGTAGTAAAAAAATAAGAAAAAGTGGACTTTTTCAAGCGAATATGCTATAGTGGACGCATTGTAAAAGGGAAATAGCTAGCTTAAATTGTTCCGGAAAGGAGAGGAAAAATGACACCGGATATTTGTTTTCCGCATCTCGGAATTGTTTTAAAATCAGTTGGGAGATATATTTCTATTGGTGATTTTACGATTGCATATTATGGAGTGATTATTGCATTTGGCATGGTATGCGGGTATTTTTTAGCGGAATGGCAGGCGGGACGGATTGGTGCGGATAAGGATATGGTGCTTAATCTGGCAATCTGCGATATTATTTGTGCGATCGTCGGGGCAAGGCTCTATTATGTGATATTCAGCTGGGATTATTATGGGAAGCATCCGGCAGAAATCATCAATATCCGTGGCGGAGGGCTGGCAATCTATGGCGGAGTGCTTGCGGGAGTACTCGCGACATATATTTTTTCAAAAGTGAAAAAGCTGTCCTTTTTAGAATTATTAGATATTGCCTGTGGAGGTCTTTTGGTGGGACAAATCTTCGGGCGGTGGGGGAATTTTTTTAATCGTGAGGCATTTGGTGGTTATACGGACAATCTTTTGGCAATGCAGATCAGACGCAGTGATGTCCGTGTTGGAGATCTGACACACGAGATTCTAAAGCATAAGATTACGATTGATGGAGAGCGTTATATTCAGGTGCATCCGACCTTTCTCTATGAATCGCTATGGAATATCATGGTTTTAGTTGTTGTTCTTATAATGACGAAGCATAGAAGATTTCGGGGTCAGTTGTTTTTTATTTATATGTTTGGATATGGACTGGGCAGGCTGTGGATTGAGGGGCTTCGGACAGATCAACTGAAGTTTTTCGGTACGGAAATTGCTGTGTCACAGGTATTGTCTGCTGTTTTGGTGGTGCTTTCGGTTGTCTTTTCTGTTTATATGTGGAAGAAGCATCCGATTGAGAGTGAACCGGCTTTAAAGGAGATGGAAACTGCGGAGGAACAGGAATAGGACTGCTTTTTTTAGGAATGGCATAGAGTAGAAAATAAATATCATGAAATTTTTCAGGTACTATTTACGTTGTAGATAGTGCCTTTTTTTGCCATTTTTTTGCCAAATTTATAAAAAAGGGTGGACAAATTCCCAAAAAAGTTATAGAATAGAGAGAAAAGTGGGGTGAAGTGGGTGGAAGTGGTATAAAAAACCTATAAGGTGGTGGAAGACAGTCCGAGGAAGAAATAAGACAGAAAGGCGGTGGTAGTGATGTTCATGGGACAGTATGAACACTC
>CADBMH010000313.1 GCA_902795705.1 uncultured Lachnospiraceae bacterium
CAATTCAATTATACCATAGAAGCGGCTTCTATGCTTTTTTATTGCCTACATTATTGAGTTTTCAAGGTTCAACACACCTTTTCGGTGTGGGAAGTTTTAGTTATTAATAAAAAAGCATGACTTATATCATACCGCTGCGTTATCAGAGTTACCAATAGGGGGGTCAAAAGCAGATTTCATTATGATAAATGATAAAGGAGGGAAAAATTATGAAATCTATTAAAACAAAAATGTTATTTATGATATTACCACTTGTTATAGTGGCAATATTAATGGTTAGTATCATTTCAGTAATTTTAAGTGATCATGCAATAACGGGACAAACAAATCAGACGGCACAGCAAACATTACATGCAGCAGAAAATATGGTGAATGGGGATTTGGAAAAAATCCGGAGCACTGCAGAAAATATTTCGGAAATGGTTAGTGCCACGTATCATAGCACCGGCATAGATGCTTATGAAATGGGGCTTACCAGAATCATAAAGGACAACCCCATGATTTTAGGATCCGGATTATGGTTTGAAAAAAATGTATATATGGGGAATGAATACATGGGACCGTACTGGTACCGGGACGGGGACAAGATTGTAAAAACGATGGATTATAGTAATGCAGAATATGATTACTTTTCTCAAGAATATTATACAAACGCAAAGGCACTCAAATCTATGGAGGCTGTAATTACAGATCCATATTATGATGAAACATCCGGGATGATTATGGCATCCTGCTCGGCACCGATTTTTGATGAAAAACAGAATTATATCGGTTGTGTTACTGTGGATATGGAACTTTCTTCTATCGAGGAGGTTGCCGCAGGGATCAAGATGGGAAAAACAGGACGTGCCATCATGACTACTTCGAATGGAACATATTTGTATGCAGATGATAAATCGAAAACCGAGAAGAGTGTCAATATTTCAGATGATGAGAATAAATCTTTGGCAGGAATTGCAAAAAGCATTACATCAAATAAAAGCGGAGAGGTTTCATTTAAAGAAAAAGGGAAAAAAATTCTTGCATATTATGAAACCGTTCCGGAGGTGAATTGGAAACTGATTTTGCGTGTTAATGAAAGCCAGATCAGGGAAGAAGTTCAGAAAATGATTATGACTTCTGTGATTCTTTGTGTGGTAGCAATTGTGGTAATTGCTCTTTTGATTACATTGGTGGTTTCAAGAATTACAAAGCAGCTTAAAATGGTTAGTGGATTTTCAGGGAAATTAGCAGAGGGACATTATAATATTGAGGAAATCAAAGAAAAAGGTAAAGATGAGTTAGCGGTTATGAGTAAGGCTCTTAACAATATGTACCGTTCTACCAAAGGGATTATTGAACATATTGCTGAACAATCCAATGAGATTAATGATTCGGCTAATACATTAGGTGCGATGTCCGAGGAGTTAAGTGCAGAATTTATGCATATATCGGAAAACATGAGTACGGTGAATGATGCCATGATGAGTACAGGCGCAGCTACAGAACAAGTGAGTGCTTCTGTTCAAAATGTAAATGAGTCAGTAGAGCAGTTAGCTGCAGAAACAGAAGAGACCAGTAAAGAGGTTTCCAGAATAAAGAAAAAAGTGAAGGAAATTGAAAAGAACAGCAGAGAGTCTTATGAACGTGCAAATACGATTGCAGCAGAAAGGCAGGAAGAACTGACGGAAGCACAGAAAAAGTCAGAGGTTGTGGAAGAAATTGAAAATCTGGCAGGAACGATTTCAGAGATTGCCAGTCAGATTAATCTTTTGTCTTTGAATGCTTCTATAGAAGCGGCTAGGGCAGGAGAAGCGGGACGTGGTTTTGCTGTGGTAGCCGGTGAAATTAATAAACTGGCAATGGAAACAGATGAAGCAGTTCAGCAGATTAAGAAAACAATTGATGAGATTAAGGATGCGTTTAAAGATTTGTCCTCCGGATCAAATAAACTTTTGGAATTTGTGACAGACACGGTTACACCGGATTATATTAATTTTGTGGACATTGGAAAGCAGTATGGTTCAGATGCAGTTCTTTTTGAGGATCTGGTGACGAGAATTGATGAAATGGCTGAAAATATTCGCGTTTCCATGAATGAAGTAAATAATGCCGTAGCAGATATTGCAGAATCTGCACAGAACACTACTGAAAGCAGTTCGCAGATTACGCAGTCAATAGAAAGTGTATCTCAGGCAGTAGAGAGTGTAGCCGAAACGGCAACAGGACAGCAGCATACAGCAAACAATTTGATTCAGATTGTACATAGATTCGAGTTGTGATATTTTTTAAGGAGACATTCGGACAATCTTGAAGCTGGGTACCCATCAACAGATTGTTCCGTTGTCTCCTTGATTATTATTATGTATTTTTATATTCAATTTTCATAAATGGAATGCAATTTCTTTAATTCTGTTTATCAAAAGGTTGATAGAATGGCAGATACCATAGAGAATGGTCGGGAGGATGGTATGACTGAGAAAGAGAAGATGGAGCATCAGAAACTATATGATGCCAATTATGATAAGGAGCTTGAAATGGAAAGAATCCGGTGTAAAAGTCTTTGCCGGAAATATAATAATCTTCCTGTGAAAAACATAGATGAGCGACATACATTTATTAAAACTATTATTGGCAGTACAGGGGAAAATATTCATATTGAACCGGATTTCTGGTGCGACTATGGTTATAAGATTTCCGTAGGTGAAAACTTCTATGCAAATCATGGCTTGGTAATCCTGGATGCCGGCAGCGTTTCTTTTGGGAATGATGTTTTTATTGGGCCATCATGCGGCTTCCATACATCGGGGCATCCGATTGATTTTGAACGGAGAAATCAAGGCTTGGAATACGCTTATCCAATTGTTGTTGGTGACAATGTGTGGTTTGGGGCTGGTGTACAAGTAATGCCGGGTGTAACTATCGGAAGTAATGTTGTCATAGGTAGCGGAAGCATTGTGACAAAAGATATTCCTTCTGATAGTGTTGCTGTAGGAAACCCGTGCAAAGTGATCCGCCGGATTACAGACGATGACAGGAGGAAAAACTGGGACAGATGAATTTTGTGTTGGATATAGGAACCGGAACGGGTGTACTTCCAAGAAATATGTTTCGATTGCAGATTTGCAGGTAAAAAAGTAGGGAATGCTTTTATATGCAACTGTCTGTTGCTTGTAGATACCGCATTTTTTTGGTATAAAACATGTGAAAGGCGGTGATCGAATGGACACGAAGGATGTTATCGTAGAACTCAGAACAAAAAACGGGTACTCACAGGAAGAACTGGCTGCAAAGGTTTTCGTGACCAGGCAGGCCGTGTCGCGTTGGGAGACGGGGGAGACTGTGCCAAATACGGACACCCTTAAGCTTCTGTCCGAGACATTTGATGTATCTATAAATACATTGCTCGGAGCACCCAGACAGACCGTATGCCAGTGCTGCGGGATGCCACTTGAGGAAGATCTGATTAGCAGAGAGAAGGATGGTACACCAAATGCATCGTACTGCAAATGGTGTTATGCGGATGGTACATATACTTATGGCAATATGGACGACCTGATCGATGTTTGTGTGGGGCACATGGTAAATGAAGAGTTTACCGAAGAACAGGCCCGGACCTATATGAAAGAGATGCTTCCAAAGCTCGATTATTGGAAAAAATATGAAGAACTCAGTGATGCCGGTGAATTTGAGGAATTTAAAAAGAAGCTGATTGATGAGATAAATAATCTTCATGTCGAAGGTATGTCAAAGCTTAAAAAGCTGAATGCTCTGGTCGGGAAGTATGTCAATCTGGCATATCGTCTTCCAAATGATAGGAATGTAAAGTTTCTGGATGATCAGACAACCTATCTGGGAAATCAGCTGGAATCGGATTTTGGTGGAGATCGTTGTTTTGGTGTACTTGCAAATGCGGAATTTATTTTAATTTCCACATATGGTCCGGAGGGAGAGAATCCGGAACTTGTGCTGTATAAAAAAAGATAAGCGATGGTATTTTCAGGTAACGGGATTGCAGGTGCAGAAAAATGATTTGATACCCTTAGAATTCCTGCAGCACAGGTGGCTGCTGAAAATATGTGATATTGTGGCAAAGAGTACTGCGTATGAATGCTTTTATGGATTTAGGGCATCTGGAGGAATGATTCCTGCGGATGCCTTTTAGAGTGCAAAAGTACTTGACAGGCTAATGATCATTCACTATAATGTAGGCTAATGAACATTAGCGAGCAGAGGCAGTGTTTATAATACAATAGGAGTGATCAGTATGAGAATTGTTTCAAACCATATTGAGTATTTAGTCGGATGGGAGGTTGATATGGAGGTGTTGAATGTCAAATCCGGTGACTACGTGGTACAGGTAATTGAAAATATTGGATTTTGCCATACAGATCCTAAAGTGCATCCTGCAGCAGAAGAGGCTCCGGCTAGTTATTGCTGGCTTCCATCGCCAGTTAACCAACTGTTTAAATAGTTTAACTGAATAAAAAAATTGGTTGGGCAGATGCGAAAAAGGCATCTGCCCATTGTTGATATGGGTATAATACCAAAGTGAAAAGTTATTGAAGTAAGACTTGACATGTACACATATTACAGCATAATATTTATTAGTATAAAAGGTTTTTGTTGTTGATTAAAAATATAAAATATTTTGATAAAAACTGTTGTTTGCTTTGTATGGATATATATTCAAAAGGGGAGAAAACAAAATGAATATAAATGAAAAAGTGAAAATATTTATTAGTAGCAACATTGATGAAAAATTTAAAATTATTAGAGAAGCTTTACGGGTTTTATTGGAGGAAACAGGAATGTGTTCTGTATATTCTTTTGAGGAAACTGGCGGATCCTCAAAGAACCTTATAGCTTCATATATGGATAAATTAGATAGAATGGATTTAGTGGTTTTTTTGATTGATAATAAAGATGGAGTTAATGAGGGAACTTTGAAGGAATACAAAAGGTGCAGAGAATTAAAAAGAAAATGTATTTTTCTTTTCTGTAATCAAGATGAAAAAGAGCAAACAGAGATTCAAAAGGAACTTATGGGGAACATGGATAGAGAAAAGTGTCAAGACGTACCTAAACTTTCCCAGATGGCAGAAGATGCATATAATTCTATTATCAATGATATACTTGATATTTATCTTACTTATTGTCACAATACAGACTTGACACATGTAGGCAAACATATTAGCGAAACTGAAATAAATACAGATATTTTAAGCAGTACACTTGTATTAAAGAAGTCTGTATATAAGAACTTAAAATATACGAAAACTTATTTATCCAATCTTATTTTTTATAAACAAGATTTTCCTAAGAATGTAGAGGTATTTGACAATTTATGTTGTGATTTGTTTCAAGTTATTATAGGAAATAAAGATATTATAAATATAAATTTTGATTCAATAAAGAAGCTTGTTTTGGAAGAACACTCAGGGAAAATGAAAGAAGTAGTTTCTTTTCGCATGGAAGCGATGCGTTTTTATTGGTATGGAGAGTTAGAAAAATCTCTCGAAGAATTAGTAAAAGCATTAGAAATTGCCCAATCTGCTGCTGATGTTCCAAAGTGGCTTGAAAATGATATTGCGCTTGATTTAAGAAATATACAAATCATGTTGGATCAATCTAATAATATGCCTTTTTGGAATTTTCCAAAAGCGCAAGAAATATTGAATAATAGCGAAGAACCTGTCTATTATCCGGTAATTGACAGATTTAGTGCAAATTTCTATGAAAATATTGCTTTAGATATGTTAAATGATAAAGTATGTTCTCCCTATGTTGTAAGGTCTGGAGAGGTTGATCGAAGACTTAATGAAGTAATAGATATATATGCTGGAGCCTTGATGTATGGCTCTATAGCAAATACGGTTTTTATTAAAAGTAAATTGAATATTTTATTTCAAGAGCTTGCTATGAGAAATAGAGAGCATAAAATATTTATTTTTGCAGTAAAA
>CADBMH010000314.1 GCA_902795705.1 uncultured Lachnospiraceae bacterium
CTTGAGCAAGAGAAAAAGCAGACGTCGTCTTCTGGTGGCGGCTCGCATTCCACTGAAGAAAGCAGCACGTTTTCCTGCACTGTGGATTGTATTCCGGATACAGAGCTGACGGATATCGACGTTGGAGAATGCGTGGATGTAAGTGTATAAAACGTCATGGAAAGCATTTCACAACAAAATAACTGCGATTCACATCATGTTTCATAATAATACGTCATAGGCAGCCGATAATAATATAAGGTAACGATTCAGCGCTTTTGAAAAAACAATGAATCAAGAGAGGAATGCGAATGATGGGAGCATGGCGGGAGTGCGAAGCACGTAGTCATGCCTTGCTTTTATCATATCAGAAAGGGAAGAACAATGAAGCTGGCTATCTGTGATGATGAAAAAAGGATAAGGGACATGATCGGGGAAGCGGTCCGGGAAGTATCGGAGAAGATAGAGATTGAGTGCTTTCCTGATGCGGAAGGTATTTTAAAGCCTGAGTTTGATGCAGATATTTTATTTCTGGATATTCAAATGCCAGGAATCGATGGCATGAAGGCGGCGAGGCTGCTCCGCAAAGGTGGGAAAAAGATGGTTCTCGTATTTGAGACGGCACTGGAAGAACAGGTGTTTCGTGCATTTGATGTCGGTGCGTTTCATTATATTGTAAAGCCATTTGGGAAGACTCAGGTAAAGGAGGTCATAAAGAAAGCAATCGAACAGGCCGAGGAGCAAAATTATATTGAAAAAATCATTTCCAAAATGGAAGAGAATGATATGACTCGTTCGATTACGGTTAAAAGCAGCGGCACGAATACGAGGGTTCTCCTGTCGGAAATCATATATGCAGAAATCTTTGACAGACAAATTATTCTCCATAGGAATGACCATGATGATATTGAGTATTATGGAAGGATTTCTGACCTGGAAAGCATCGCAGGAAAGGATTTTTTCAGGACGCATCGGGCATATTTGATCAATCTGTCATATGTGAAGTCTTATGATTCCAAAGAAGTCCATCTCCCCGATGCTGTCATTCCTGTTGCAAGAGGAAAGTATCAGGAGCTTGTGAAGGCGTTTCTTTCCTACCATATGCGGAGGGAATGCTTATGATGGAATATCTGATCAAGAATTTTATTGTCATATCTTCGTTCTATATGAATCTTATTATCGAGGGATATCTTTTTTGTGTCTCGCTGCTCTTTGCTTATTGGCTGAAGCCATTTACAAGAAAACAAAGGGCAGCGTATCTTTCTGCGCTGATGAGCTGGATTCTTCAGACGATCAATAATCATACAGGGAGCAACAAGGAGACAGACAGGTTGATTTCCGTGGGAATTCTTTTGTTTGTCATCTTGCTCGTATGGATGCTCGATGATAGAAGAAATCCCATACAGAAGCTGTTTTTATGTGTGGTATTTCGGCTGATCAGCTGGATAACGATCGAGATTTTTACGGAAATCGGCTTGTTCGAAGGACAGCTTACAGATCGGTTTGATTGGTACAGGTATAGTATCGAGGCAACGGTAGTGAATTTTTTCGTATGGAATTTCATGGAATATGGTCTGGCACTGCTCGTTCTATATTTGTCGATCCGTGTTCTGCATAAAGCCTACAGACATAAAACGGATGAACTCACCTGGCGGGAACTTTTGATGCTTTTGACTCCGGCGGGGACGCTCCTTTTAGTCAAGCCGATCATGGCATCCTATTTTCTTCTTTGGATGAAGGGGATTGAAAACGGTAGCATCAAAGAGAATATTTCGGAAAATCCCTATCGCCTGTTCTTTAGCATTTTTTCATTTTTTCCCATTCTTATCATCATTACACAATATCAGAAGCTCAAAGAAAAACAAGTAGATGAATTTACAAGAAAATCGGTGGAAGACCAGATTGCCAATACGCATCGTCATGTTGAGCATATCGAAGAGTTATATGACAAGATGCGGGGAATGCGTCATGATTTCGGAAATCACCTGATGGTGATAGAGCGACTTGCAGAAAATGGGAAAACAGAGGAGCTAACGGAGTATATCGGGGAGCTTTGGGGGCATTTTGAGGAGCTTCAGTCATCCGTAAAAACGGGAAATGCCGTCACAGATGTCATTTTGTCAGAGATACATGACCGTTGCCGGAACAGCGAGATAACATTTGAAAGCAGATTCGTATATCCAAAAGAGCTTGCGATCAACCCGTTTGATATGAGCGTGATTTTGACCAATGCTTTGCAGAATGCGGTGGAAGCCTCACAGGATGTTGAGAAACCGATGATTTTGATTCTGTCAATCGTAAGGGAAAGGGTCTTTATCATCAATGTCAGGAACAAGGAATCTAAAAAAGCGATCATCAATGAAGATGGAATTCCTGATACTACGAAACTGGAACCCGGACATGGATATGGCTTGAAAAACATACGCAGCATTGCACAAAAATACAAAGGGGACTTGGAAGTGCGGCAGGAAGAAGCGGAGGAGGATTTGTTTTTTGTGCTGAATATTATGCTGATGGGGTAAAAAAATGTAGTTCAAAGTAAATCCATCATTAGGTACTGGCTATGAAATCGCAGGACGGGCAGTTCACGGCAGAAAAAGTGCGGTTCACAAAAAAGCCCTTGTTTTTGCAAAAAAAGGTACGATATTTTCTGTAGAAACCCTGTGGGAAGGAGGTGGAAGTGATGGTCAGGAGCAATGGTTTGAATTATGGAACGATCTTTGGATATGGTTCTGGAAATTCATTTTACAGCAATTTGTCCCAGCTGCAGAGCGTGAGGAACGGCGCATATTCTAAAGCGTTGAAAGCGTACTATGGAAAGAATAATAGTGGTACCACATCATCGCAAAAGAATCATGTGTCAAACAAGAACAGGTTTTCAACGTATGCTGCAGACAAAGGTTTATCGGAGGTTTCAAAGGAGAGCACGGAATTGTCTGACGCTGCTAAGAAGCTGGCAAATACAGGAAAGGACAGCTTCTTTGCCAGCCGGGAAAACTATGATGCAGATGCTGCATATCAGGCGGTCAGCGATTTTGTGTCGAGCTATAATGAGACGCTGGATGCCGTGGAAAAAACGACGAATGCTATGGTAAGCAGGGCGGCAGGGAGCATGACAAGGATGACAGGCATGATGACGGGAAGCCTTGGAAAAATCGGGATTTCTATTGGAAAAGATGGAAAAATGTCTTTGGATGAGGAGAAATTCAAGAATGCCGGATTTGATCAAGCTAAGTCTGTGCTCGGCACGAATGGCTCTTTTGCAAGGATAATCGGTTCTTCGGCACAGCGTCTTGGTTCCACTGCGGAACAGCAGAGCCGCCAGAGCATGAGCAATTCGGGTATCTATAGCAGATATGGCTCATGTTTTGATAATTATTATGGGACACAGTTCAATGGCTGGTATTGATTTTTAGGGTCGTTACGTCCCTTTGTCATGGTTACAGCATCGTAAATGAAGCAGAAACCTCTCCCGTCATGAGGATTTCAGGTGCGCAGCACCGAGAGAGCTGCGAAGCAGCGGGAAATCCGAATGCTGGGAGAGGGACTGTAAAAAGTAACTACGAATATGGGAAAGAGCCTCTTTTTAGTTTACCACTTTTATGTTTTTGTTTTTTCCATAATCTATGTATTTGATTTTATTGTTTTTTGACAGGAGTAATTTTTTCATATGGTTTTTTGAACATATCAGGGTTTTCAGCTTTTTGTTGTGAGATACATTCAGGACTTTGATTTGATTCTCCATGCAGTTGATATAGGTCAGTTTTTTGTTGTTTGATACATCTAATGTATTGATGCGGTTATTTGTACAATTAATTTCTTTTATTTTCGGGTTGTTTGATAAATCCAGGGTTTTCAATCGGTTATCACAGCAGTATAAATATTTTAATGCCGGATTGTTTGAAATGTCGAGGGAACTGAAACGATCCTGTTTGCAATCCAGTTTCTCCAGTTCTGCATTATTGGCAAGATTGATTTTTTTCATTGGATTATGCCCGATATAAAGGACGGACAGTTTTTTGTTTTTTGAAATATCCAGATTCTTTAATTTATTATCGTCGACCGACAGATGTTTTAATTTCTTATTGTTCGATAAATCGAGCTTTTTAAGATGATTCGAATAGCATAATAATTCTTCCAAATTGGAAAGAGACGTTACATCTAAGGAGCTCAGTTCATTGGTGGAACAATCCAGACACTTTAATTTTCTGCATCCCGAGAGCTTCAATGTTTTTATATGGCTTTCATCACAGTATAATATCTCCAATTTTTTTAACTTATCTGCTTTTAATGTGAGCGGGCAATCATTAAAGCAGCACGATACATAAGTTAAATTTTTTGATTCGTTTATGTCTAATTCTTTCAGATTATTGTCGTCACATTTTAATGAAGCCAGATTCTCTGCATTAGAAATCGTCAATTTCTTTAATTTGCAATAGCTTACAATTACTTCTTTCAGTTTTTTCATTTCTTGTATATCTAATGCTTTTATTTTTAAATTTTGAAGGTCCAGTTTTTCGAGATTTTTTAACACACTGACATCCAGTTCTTCTATGTTCAGGGTTTTCAGTGTTAATTCTTTTAATTTTGTGAGCTTAGATAATCCCTCAATGCATGACACGCCCGAAGTATTAATTTTAATTCGGACCAGTTTGTTATTGCTTGAAAAATCTAATGTCTTATTTCCAAACGAATCTATCAATATGGCCTCGAAAGTCTTTAATTTCTTATTATTTGAGAGGTTGAACTCTTGAATATCACCGGTATTTAATTTCAACTCTTCCAGCTTTGGATTTTTTGAGAGGTCCAGTTCCTCCATAAGAAACCCGGATAATTCTAATGTCTTTAAATTCGGCATCAGCTTTAAATAATCTGTAGAATAAAACGAGAAAATCGTTGTATCATATTCGTCTTCGTCATAATTATACCAATATTTCGGGTATCCGTCTTTAATTACTGTTACGTTGGCTCCTTCTTCCTTTGATAGCTTTCCGTTTCCGTCCAGGTCCAGTTTCTTTGCCATTTTCATGATGTAATCTGTCGAGAAATTCGTCCGATTGATTTCTAGTTCTTCAGGAATTTCACTACCTAAGATTCCGCCATTGGTGCATACCTTTTCTTCTTCTTTTTCAGGAAGGTTCTCGTTTGGAGTTTCTGTTTCTGTTTCTTCTTCCATTATGTTGGAATCCTCAGTATCGGATTCCTGTTCCGTCTCAAGGGGGGGTTCTGCATGGGATTCCTGTACCGTTTCAATGGGATTTTCTGCATGGGATTCCTGTACCGTTTCAGAGGGATTTTCTGCATGGGATTCCTGTACCGTTTCAGAGGGATTTTTTGCATCGGATTCTGTTTCTGTTTTTTCAAAATCTTCTTTATTCTCCACTGAGTTTTCTTTTGGGGTTTTTATAAACTCCATTTCCGACGGCTCTGCTTCAATGGCGGCGTTAGTGCTTGTGGACATTGTCGTGCTGCTCATGGCATTTGCTGTTCCTCCAAATATTATACAGCATGTCAGTAAAGTTGCAGTAAATTTAATTGTTCTTTTCATAAAAATGCCTCCTGTTTTTTTATTATAATTATTAGTCTTTTTTTCTGGCAAAAAGTCTCACCTTATTTTTGATATTTTTTCCTTTTTACATGTTGCACAATTTTTTGCTTTTGGATTTAGGTTTTATTGTATGGTTTTATGTGATGATTTTTCTATGATGTCGTATGAATGACGAAAATCATTGGCGGAATAATTTTTTTATGCTATACTAAAATGGAAGTAATTATTCAGCACCCCATGCTCGGAATACTCCGCATTCCTCGCTGTGGCGGTCAGAGGCGTTTCATGCCTTGCCCACCCCTGAAAAAGACAATAAAGCAGTTTGGAATGCAAGCATTCCGCTCTTGATTTATTGTCTTTTTCAGGGGTGCTGAATAGATAAAAATAAGGGATAAAGGAGAAAAAGAATGAATCTTACACTAGAAAGAGCAAAGGAAATAAACAAAGACCATGTAACCGAGGAAACATTGATCATCCATTCACTCAATGTCAGCTATGCGATGGGAGCTATGGCAAAACATTTTCATGAGGAGCCGGAGCGCTGGGAAGCAGTTGGATATCTGCACGATTATGATTACCAGGAGTTCCCGCAGGAGCATTTGCAGCATACGGAGCAAGAGCTTTTGTCAGAGGGCGTATCTGAGGAAGATGTACGTGCCATCATGAGTCATGGCTACAGTATTGTAAATGAAGTGGAACCGATTACAAATATGGAAAAGAGCCTCTTTACCGTGGATGAGCTTACAGGAATCATCCAGGCATGTGCGAGGATGCGCCCGAACGGAATCACGGATCTTGAGGTGAAGAGCTTTATGAAAAAATTCAAGGACAAGAAATTTGCGGCGAAATGTGACCGTGAGACGATAAAAAAAGGGTGTGAGATGCTTGGAATGGAAGTGCGGGAAGTCGCAGAAATCTGCATTGACGGTATGAGGTCGCATGCAGAGGAAATCGGTCTTCTTGGGACGGAGCATTAGTTTTTTGAAGCAGTGCCCTTTTATGTTACAATGACCTGTGAATGGTAATGGAA
>CADBMH010000315.1 GCA_902795705.1 uncultured Lachnospiraceae bacterium
AAAAGCACCTCACTCTTAATCCCCGCAAATCCGACACTGACGATATGAGGCGCCGTTCCCTCCGTCTCCGCACCCCCCGGTCCATGAATCACCACATCCTCAACCTTTACGATTGCATCACAAAACTGCTTTCTTAAACGGAATAACTTTTCTATCTTTGCCGGATGCTCCTCATATGCACATTTTACTGCTACACCAAGCCCTGCAATCCCCGGCACGTTTTCTGTGCCGGATCTGAGTCCCCTTTGCTGACCTCCTCCAAACAAAATCGGACGAAGCTTCCTGTCAGAAGATGCATACAAAAATCCTATCCCCTTGGGACCATGCATTTTATGAGCACTTACGGACATAAAATCTATCCCTGACTTTCCCGGAACAATTTTATATTTTCCAAATGCCTGAATCGCATCCACATGAAACAAGACATTCGGATGATTCTTCTTTAAAAACCGGCCGATTTCTTCAATTCTTTGTACACTGCCGATTTCATTGTTCACATACATCACAGATACTAAAAAGGTGTCCTCTCTCATTGCCTCTTTTAATGTATCGATAGAAAGCTGTCCTCTCTTATCCACCGGCAGATAGCTTACTTCATATCCCATTTCTTCCAGATACTCCATCGGCTTATAGACAGAGGCATGTTCGATCGCTGTTGTAATCACATGCTTCCCGGCCCGCCTGTTTGCAATCGCTGTCCCTATAAGAGCCTGATTATTCGCTTCGGTTCCGCCGGAAGTAAAAATAATCTCTTTCGGTGCACATTTCAGCTGTGCCGAGATAATATCTGCCGTCTCACGGATATACTTTTCTGCATCAAACCCTTTCGTATGCCTGGAAGACGGATTGCCAAAATCCGCTTCCATCACTTTCTGCATAACTCTCGTCACCTCCGGCAGTACCGGTGTAGTCGCTGCATTGTCTAAATACGCTTCCATTTCCTGACTCCAATCTATGATACCAGTGCAAAAAGCCATTCACCACTTGCACTTGCGCCTATATACTAATTCTGCTGCATCTGAAACATCATAATAGACAGCAGAGCCATTCCTGCTGTCTCTGTCCTTAAAATCCGCTTTCCAAGCGTCATCGGTTCAATCCCATTGGCAATTGCCTGTTCCACCTCAAACGGCTCAAATCCCCCCTCCGGACCGATAAAAATCCCCACCGAATCCTGTGTACAGGCATAATGAACAATTTCTCTGGAACGATCAATTCCATCCTGCAGCTCATACGGAATCATATTATAACTCAACTCTTTTGCCATCGCAACCGCTTCTTCAAAGGAAACCGGTTCAAGTACCTGAGGAATGATCCCTCTGTCGCACTGCTTGGCCGCCGCCTCTGCAATTGCCTGCCAGCGCTCCTGTTTCTTTTTTATTTTCTTATCCTCTTTTAAACGAACAACGGATCGTTTCATCTGCACGGGAACAATCTTATACACACCCAGCTCAACCGTCTTTTGAACAATCAGGTCCATCTTATCCTTTTTCGGAAGTCCCTGAAACAAAACAATCTTTGCCGGCAGTTCTGTTCCCGTTTCCTGTACCTTTTCAATCCCTAAAATCACTTCTTCCTTTTCCGTTCGAAGTATTCTTGAAACATAATCCCTGCCTTGTCCGTCACATGCAACAACCCAGTCTCCCTCCTCTAAACGAAGGACATTCCGGATATGATTTACATCCTGTCCCGAAATAGCAATCTCATTTTCTCTGATCTGCTCCTCTGAAATATAAAACCGATACAATATACATTCGCTCCCATCTGATCATAAATACAGGAAAAATCCCCTGCCCTGGTATCTTCCATCCGGCAGAGGATTCTATAAGCTTTCCTATATCTGTATTTTACAAATACTGATCTAATATTTTGCTGACATCTGTTTTCTGATAAGAACCACTGTTGCTATAGGAAGAAGATAAATTCGCCTCATTGTATGCTGCCTTCGAAATACTATCTGCCTTTGAAGCAACACTGTCAGCATAAGAGCCGCTCCCCCCAAACAAAGATGATAACTTATTGACATCTGCTTCCGCTAACTTCTTTTCATCAACGATCAGCTTATTATCATCACCAATCTGAATACCTACCTCTTTTAACATCCTCTGATTAGCAGAGGTAGCATTCACCATACCGGAAAGGTTTCTTGCTACTGACTTTGATGTAGAATCCTTACCGGATGTCAACATCTGATTATAGTTCGTAACAAAGCTGTTTACAGACTTTGTAATCGCATCTCTGTCGTATGTAGCCTTTCCTTCCTCATCGGTACCGGTTGCTTTGTATAAATCTCTGTTCCGCAAAGTAACTGCTGATGTTTTTAATTGATCTGCTGCTGATTTTGCAAGTGTATTAACATCTGCCTCTTCTGTTTTCTTTGCAGTCGTACCGGCTGCAGATGTCTTATCTGTCGTCGTATCAGTCGCTTTTTTTGTATTTGCTGTTTCAGTTGCCTTTTTCGTCTCTGCTGCCTTTTTGGTGCTCGTCGTATCGTTTGCCTTTTGTTGGTCGTAATATGCAGTCAAAAGCTTTTTGTATGCACCTGACTTGATCAAAGAATAATCCGTATAGAGACTGTTCTTGCTTCCGAACAAAGAGTTCGCAAGACCGGCATTTGCCGTATTTTTTGCTGAAATACCGGAAAAACCTCCGTAGTTATTAATACTTCCAATTGACATGGCAATCACTCCTTTTCTACCTAAATCGCATCCTTGCATTTAACTGTTCCTCTTTTCATATACCCGCAAAAGAGCATACTCTGACTGTATTGTACTAAAAATCAGAAAAAAATTCAACTGTTTTTCACCATTTTCCGGGTATTTTTTGCCATTTTTTGACCTTTATTATAAAGTATGCTAAAATAAGCAAAAATTTAATATATGATATCATATATAATTGCGAAACTCTCAAACATCTACATTATGTTGTATATATAGCATAAAATATAAAAACAGACTGTTAGAAAAACATCGGTACTTACATACAAAGGAGACACCCCCATGAATACAACCACAAGAAAACTGATATTTTTTGATATTGATGGAACGATCATCACAGAAGGAAACCGCCATGAAGACCGTTTTATCCCACCCTCCTTACCGGAAACCCTCAAACGACTGAAAGAAAACGGACATCTTTGCTTTGTCAACAGTGGGCGTGCTTATGCAGAAATCGAGGATACGATCCGGAATCTTGATTTTGACGGCTATATATGCGGGTGCGGCACCTTTATTCTTTATCACGGGAAAACACTGTTTTCCAAAAGCTTTCCATATGATTTCGGCTATACGCTGATAAAAGATCTTGATGAGATGAACTTAGAGTGGCTTTTAGAAGGTGTTTCCGATATCTACTACAGCACCAAAAAATACACCACGATCATAGACGGCTTCCGCAGCGAACAACTCCGTTTAGTTCCTGATGCGATCACGCTGATCGAGCCGGGCACAACGCATGATTTAAACTTTGATAAATTTTGTGTCGGACTTGGAAAAGATCATAAATTCGAAGAATTTCAGAAAAAGTATCAGAGTGATCTGACTTTTATCGACCGCGGACAGGATTTTTTTGAAATCATGCCCAAAACCTGTTCCAAGGCAAGCGGAATCCGCTTTCTCGAAGAATACTTTGACATCCCTCACGAAGATACGATCGCAATAGGCGACAGCGTCAACGATCTGCCTATGCTGTCCTATGCCGCATATAGTATCTGTATGGGAAACGGTGCGAAGGAATTATTTGATCAGGTAAACTATGTGACAGATTCTGTCGAAAACGACGGAATCTGCCACGCTATGGAATATTTACATCTAATCTGATCCTATCATTTCATTGACAATTTCTTCCGCTCCTTCATAGTCGAACTCCTGGATTGCATTGTCAACTAATTTCAATTTTTCGACTGCTTCCGGAGTCCCGCCCGCAATCATTGTTTCTAACAATTCTGTGATCTCAATATACTCAAAATCTTCAATATGCTGCTTTAGCTCCTGAAGCTTTCCTGCAAACTCAGAATCCGAAATCTTTTCCCCGGAAGAATTTGCCACCTTATCCTTTGAATACTGCTCCGAAGCATCAGTCAATTCCTGATTGATTTTGCTTACGTCTGCCAAAAATCCCCCTACCTGCTCGCGGATTTTGGAAAGATTCCCCTCTTTTGCCGCAAACTCTAATGTCTTTGCCTTTTCTGCCATAACATCAGCACCAATATTTAAAAAGATTCCCTTCAAGCTGTGAAAATAAAGTGCAAAGCGCTCCAATTCTTCGGTATTCTGGATAGACTCCAGAGCAACATAATTTTCATCGATATTTTTTACACAGACAGAAAGGATCTTCATATAATTTTCAACATTTCCTGCCATCAGCTCAATCCCTTTTTCAAAATCGAGCCCTCCGATCTTTCCTAAGAGTTCTCTGATATCTCCCCCGGAATCCGAGCTTTCGCTCTCTGCAATCTCAATCGAAATTCCCATGCTGTCTAATAATTTCTCTAAGACCTCCTGCTTCACGGGCTTTGCGATCAGACGGGCAACTTCAACTTTTTCAAATGCCGCTTTCACATCATCATCAATTGTCGCGGATACCCCGACAAACTCCGGACACTCCTCGCCGCGCATTACAAACCGTATTTTTTCAATCGTCTGGATACCATCCATGTTCGGCATCAGATGATCCACAAAAGCAAGACCGAAGCTCTCATGGCAAACCGCATTCACAGCCTCCATACCAGAGGATGCCTCTGCCACATCGAAGCCAAGCTTCCTAAGCATCGTTGCAAGCGCAAATACATTCGTCTCATTATCATCAACTACTAATACTTTTTTCACAAAAACCGCCCCACCTTTCTTATTCTAAAACGCCAAACCGAAATACCGCTGTCCTTTCATATTCCTCTCCGGCACGCAGAATCGGACTCGGAAACCCCTCTTGATTGACTGCATTCGGATAATTCTGTGTTTCAAAGCAGATTCCGGAAAACGGACCATACTGAGCTCCGTCCTTGCCCTTTTCCGCTCCAAGAGTAGCCGCAGAATATACCTGAACTCCCGGAAAATCCGTAAACACCTCCATATACCGTCCCGTTTCCTCATCCTCATATACTACAGCCTTTCCAATCGTACCATCCTGTGTACGGAGGACAAAATTATGATCATAGCCCGTCACTACCCTGGCATCTGCAGAATCCTCCTCACCGATCCTTTCCCCGATCACATGCATCTCTCTGAAATCAAACGCCGTTCCCTCGACAGATTTGATTTCTCCGGTCGGTAAAAGATTTTCTCCGATTGGTGTGTAAGCATCTGCAAATACCTGCATCCTCTGCTGTCTGACATCGCCGCATTTATGTCCGCCCGGACCAAAGTTAAAATAATTGTGATTCGTCATATTAATAATCGTATCCGCATCAGAAACCGCATGATATTCGATCATCAATTCATCTGCCTCGGTAAGCGTATAGGTTACTGTCACAGACAATTCTCCGGGCATCCCCTGCTCCATATCCGGACTGATCCGGTGGAAAGAAACACTCTCACCAAGCTCCCCATGCTCGTACTCTGCCTCATATACATGATGTGCATATCGGTCATATCCGCTATGCAGACACTTCCCATTATCATTATCATCTAACCCGTATGTTTTTCCGTTTAATGTAAACTTCGCATCAGAAATACGGTTTGCATACCTTCCGACAACAGCACCAAAGGATGGACCATTTGCCTCATACTCTGATACGCTGCCAAATCCCAGCGCAACATCCTCTGACTTCCCGTTCCGGTCCGGCATCCAAAGCTCTAAGATTACAGCTCCCAGATCGCTTAGCACAACCTTGTAGCCATGAGCATTCTCCAAAATATACCTTGAGACCTCTCTGCCGTCCTTTGATGTTCCGAATTTTTCTTTTCTGAATCCCATATTGCCTGTTACCCTCCTACTTTATCCGGCTCTCTGCCCGTATTCTTCATTTCTCATTTCAACACAATCGTTCCACTCACTATCTTTAAAGTATATCAAAAGCTTTGCTTCATTACAAGTCTGCAACCACACTCACTTTCGCAATTTTAAATACCGAAAATGCCCGAATCATTTCCTCTGAAATCCGTTCCCCCGAAACAGCAATCGGTACAGCCGGAGGACAGGATACTACCTGGGCGCTGCAGACTCTTCCGAGTGCTTTTTCTGTCGGAATCCATTCGCTTTTCGAAAGCACAGCCTCTCTGACAGAAAGCACTCTTTCCGTTTGAAATTCCCCGAAGGACAGGGCTTCTCTCTCCTTTTTCGGTTGTTTTACAAGACGGGATTTTTCTCCCCAGCTGTAAAGCCTTTCTAAATCCCTTTTTGTATTTTCCGGCGTCAGCATAAACACAACATATTCCTGATCGGCATATTCACATTCCATCTGAAACTCTCTGAGCTCCTCTGCCGCCTCCAGACCGGTATACCCGCTTTTTGAAGCGTTGAGCACTATTTTTAACGGCTCGCTTTTCTTTATAAAAAGTCCCTGCCTCCCTAATTCCTCTTTCAGCATCTCTATCTCGGATATCCTGTCTTTCAGACGTTCCTCATACCCTTCTGCCAGATATCTGTTACACAGATCTAAAGATTGGAGCACCAGATAAGACGGGCTGGTTGAACCAAAAAGCGTTAATGCCTGTCTGACATATGGTTCAAACCGCTCCAGATACTTTTTATGTATATGCAAATATGCCCCTCCGGTCAACACCGGAAGCGTTTTATGCGCAGAATCACAGCACATTGCCGCTCCTGCGTCCATCGGATGCGCCCGGTTCAGAAAATGCAGGTATGCTCCATGCGCATGATCAACCACAAGAGGAGCACCAAAAAGCTCACATACCTTTGCGAGCTCAGAAAGCTCCAGACACTCTCCCAAATAATCCGGTGATGTAAGATAAACAGCAAGCGGCATCTCCTTCTGCCGCTCCAGAGAAGCCTCTAATAGCTCCGGCGTAATTTTCGATGTACAAATATGCCCGTTCTCTGTCTCCCTGATAAATTCAATATCTAAATCCAAAAGCGCACAGGCATCTACCATACTGCGGTGTATATTTCTTCCTGCAAGAATATACGACCGTTCCATCCTTTTCCTGCTTGCCTGTTCCATTTTTAAAACAGCAAGCATTGCTTTAATGCAAAGTGAGGAGCCTTCCGTAGAATAATGCGTAGCACCTGCCCCAAACAGGGATGCTGCATTTTTCTCACTCTCAGTAATGATTCCATCTCCCAGATGAAGAACGTCTGCACCCTCTATCTCTGTGATATCATAGGGTTCCCACCCAAAAAACACATGCCCCTTATGTCCGGGCATGTGAAATCTGCTAAACTCTTTCTCCTTATATGCTTTTACAAAATCAACGATTGGCGTATCCAATTTTTTCTCCCTGTCTTACTACAGTTTCAAAGCCTTCCTGTGTATTTCTGATAATATCTTCATCGAGTCTTATCCTGCCTTTTTCCAGTGCTAAGATCACAGTTGAGCCACCAAATTCAAAAAATCCTTTTTCCATGCCGCGCTTCACCATGCCCGCTTCGTGATGGTTCACAATTTTCCCGACCATCAGGGCACCAACCTCCATCATAAGCACTCTGCCGAAATTTCTGCTTTTTAAGATTGAAAATTCCCTGGCATTTTCCGTATAAATCGGATAGATATCACCTGCGATCGGATTCACGGTATGAAGCACTCCGCCGATGTGATAATTCCTCGTTTTTTCCCCATCATCAATATAGGCATAATGGTGATAATCGTCAACGGTAAGCCGGAATACCAGCAGCATTCCTCCATAATAATGCTTTGCTAACCGCTTGCTGCAAACAAGACTATCCATGGTATACCGTGTATGTTTGATCCGAAACCTTCCATATGGCTCGATCGGATATACGCTTAATTTACTGTCACAGGGTGCACAAAGCACCTTCTGCTCCGCTGCAAAGGAACGTTCCCCCTCCTTGATCCTCCTCGTAAAGAAATGATTATAGCTTTCGTATGTTTCCTCTTCAAAAGGCGCCATCGAAATCCTGTTTCTTTTGATAAACGGCTTTACAAAGGCCGCAGACAGCTTCGAATCCAAAAATTTCCCGCCCGCCTCCGAAACGAAAGGCATCGTTAAAAGCTTTAATATCTGCCTGCCGGGTGCAGTCTCGTATAACAGCGAGATTACCTTCTCCTGTCCCTCATTTCCCGAAACAATATTTCCATCTCTGTCCTTTCCCTGCATACCTACCCTCCATGCTGCGAATGAAATCAACTCTTGATATATCTCTCCTCAAAACAATATTCAGCCACCGAAACCTTTTCTGAAACAATCGCTCCTTAAGAAATCGTTTCCCTCAGCCAGTCAAAAAAGCCGGTATTCGGAAACTTCCAGTTCGGAAGCTTAAAATTCGAATTAAGTATCATGATAAACAACGCCACAGCTACCACGACCACAATGATAAAAAGAATCATATTACCTGGCTTTTTCAATGGAAAATCCCAGATAAACAGGGTTCCCACAACAAAAAGAGTCAAATGTAAAACCACCATAAATGCCGCTGTACTGACAAAAACCTGCAGCATAAATACAAGCGGCAGCGCGATCGCCATGGATGTGATTGGAAGCCCATGATAATACTTGTTTGCACCTTCCTCCTTCTGCTGTCTGTCCGTTTCCAGAACATTAAAAAATGCCAGCCTGATCACAGAGCAGATGGAATAATAACAGACCAAAAGCCAGCCTAAAGGACCTTTCAGCCCCAAAAGCCAACAGATCATAGCCGGATAAATTCCAAAACAGACCACATCACAAAGAGAATCAATCTGCATTCCAAACAGCTTTTCCTGATTCGTCCGGTTCTTTTTCGTTCTTGCAATCTTACCGTCAAACATATCGCAAAGACCGGAAAGCGCCAGACAGACAATCGCAATCTTAAAATGCTTTTCCAGTGCCTGTGTCATTCCGATCACAGTAATCGAAAGTCCGATATATGTTAAAATCACCGTATAATCATAAACTCCGATAAATCTCTGCTTTTTTTCTTTCATGTTCCCTCTTTACTCCTTCCAATCGTCAAATATGCCACACCCGTCATTATAGCACTAATAATAAGCTGTGCATAGTAGCTGATTCCGCGGCTGACGATCATTACAGGCAGCACCAGCTCTTTTCCGCAGATTTCACGAAACATCTGCAAAAACAGATTTTCGCTGATTCCCATTCCTCCCGGCAGCGGCAGCATATCCACACAGACGGAGATCATTCCCTGTAATGTCGTGATCGTAAGCGGAGAAACTCCACTCAGAGAAAACGACAGATAAATAAGATAGGTAATAAAAAACCAGATCCCTCTTTGGACAAAAGTAATCAAAAGCACATTCACAATCACAATGACATTTTTTTTCAGATAATCTGCCACACTTCTGTATTTTTCCATGGAAGCCTTCACTCTTTTCAAAAGCTTCTCCTCTTTCTTATAGCGAAACACCTTCGAAAATAAGCGTATCAGCGTTACCAGGATATTTTCCGCAAGTGTCGGATGAAACACTAAAATCAACATAAAGGTCACACAAAATACATTTAATGCTACTCCCAGATAGCACCATCCCATCACAGGTGAAAGATAATGCATAACGCCTGCAGGCTTGAAGATCATGACGACCAGTCCGATCACCACTAAAACCGCCTTATACGTAATCGTCACAATCATCAGGATCAAAGTGGAAATCGACATCGACAGATGATCCTTTTTCATAAAATAAAGCTGTGCCGGCTGTCCGCCTGTCGCTGATGGTGTGATCGCACTGAAGAAAAATCCCACAAACGAATACAAAAAGCAGTGCGTCAGGATCACAGGTTCTCCCACAGATTTCAGCATATAGTAGATTACGACGGATTCTCCCAGGATAAAAAACACCACCAGAACAACGCCTGCCATCCAGTAAGAAACATCTGCTGTCTCTAAATAGCTGCCGATTGCCTGCAGATCTTCACCATGGAAAACATAATAAATTGTCAGTCCGAAAACCAAGAGTAAAAACAATATATTAAACCAAGTCTTTTTATTTTTCATCGATCCTCTCCCAAAACACCACATGATTAATCCGGTCAAAAACCTTCATAACTCCTATGTAAATATTCGTATGCTTTCCGATATAATAACATATTTCCGCTAAAAATACACCTGCAATCACATCAATAATATAATGCTGCTTCGTAAACAGGGTAGACGCAAAGACCAGAAAAGCAAAAATACAAGAAAAGCCCTGATACCACTTCGGAACATCCTCTCTTCCGCGAATCCCGATAAAGCAGAACCAGCTCACCAGACAATGAATCGACGGAAAAAGATTCGCCGCATCATCCATCCGGTACACAAAACGCATTAATGTCTCCGGAAGCCCTGTTCCGACTACCTCCGGTCTTACATTGGTCGTCGGCAGCACAATAAAGAAAAAAGCACACACGATCCTCGACAGATAGTCCGCCGTCGCAAACTGAAACCATTCCTCCTTCTTCTGTCTGGTAACTAAAATATAATTTGCTCCCCAAAACACATAGCAGCCCAGATAGATGATGCTCCATGCAGGAACAAACGGAATCATACGGTCGAAAGACGAAGTAAAATCATGATGCTCTACTCCCCTCATCAAAACCTGCAGCCCAAAATATAATACAGAATTGAACACAAAGCAAAAGATCACAGAAAAAAAGCCATGCATCGGAATGAGCCTGCCGACTGTCTTTTCATAGATCCTGCCTAAGCGGTTTAACCGGTTATCCATATCAAAACTCTCTTTCCTCTCCATGATCAGAACCTCTCTATCTGTTCATTTTCTTCTGTGTCCAAGCCGCTTTCTTCTCCGGACGGGTCTCTTCTTTCTTCCTTCTCCGGATAGATCAGACGATAGATAAAAAAGATCACGTACATCATGATGGGAACCATGATCGTAGCAATAATACAAGTCTTAAACATAGTAACTGATACAGGTGTCACAAAGATTGCCGCAAAAAATGTAACAAGATACAATCCCAAAAGCAGTATGACTGCTGACATTGCCAAAATCCGCTTAATCTTCTTCAAAACTTTTCTCCCTTTATCTTTTCAAAATATTTTCTGATTTCCTTTTCATAGCCATTCCCGGATGGGATATAGAACCTTCTTCCCACTAACTCATCCGGAAGATACTGCTGCTCTACATAGTGATTCTCATAATCATGGGCATATTTATACCCGGTTCCCCTCCCTAACTTTCCTGCACTTTTATAATGTGCATCCTGCAAATGCGGCGGAATCGTCTGAATCTTTTCCTCCTTCACAGCACGCGTTGCCTCATAGACTGCATTGACTGCCGAATTGCTCTTAGGCGCACTCGCAACATACGTCGCCGCCTGTGATAAAATGATCTGTGCCTCCGGCATGCCGATCCGTTCAATCGCCTGCGACGCACTTGTCGCCAGCACAAGTGCCATCGGATCCGCATTCGAAACATCCTCTGCCGCGCAGATCATAATCCTTCTTGCGATAAATTTAATGTCCTCTCCCGCATAGAGCATTCTCGCGAGATAATAAACAGCGGCATCCGGGTCAGAGCCACGCATGCTTTTGATAAACGCACTGATCGTATCATAGTGATTATCTCCGGTCTTATCATAACGAACAGCTCTTTTCTGTATACATTCCTCTGCAACCTGCTTCGTAATATGAATCCTTCCGTCCTCTCCCCTGTCGGTCGTGAGGATACCAAGCTCGATTGCATTTAATGCCATTCTCGCATCACCACCTGCGATTTCCGCAAGAAAGAAAAGTGCATCCTCATCTGCGTCCGCTTCATAGACTCCCATGCCCTTTTCCTTATCCGTGACCGCTCTTTTTAAAAGTGTCACAATATTTTCCGTAGTCAGGGGACGCAGTTCAAAAATGACCGAGCGGGACAAAAGCGCTCCATTCACTTCAAAGTACGGATTTTCTGTAGTCGCTCCGATCAGGATAACCGTTCCGTCCTCAACAAAAGGCAGAAGATAGTCCTGCTGCCCTTTATTAAACCGATGTATCTCATCAATAAAGAGAATCGTTCTCCTTCCATACATACCGGCCAGGTCCTTTGCCTGTTTCACGACTTCCTCCATATCTTTTTTCCCGGCACTTGTCGCATTGATCTGTACAAACTGCGCACTCGTCGCTCCTGCAATCACCTTTGCAAGGGTGGTCTTTCCGGTTCCCGGCGGTCCGTAAAACAAGACCGAGCTTAACTTATCCGCTTTGATCGCACGGTATAGAAGCTTATCCTTTCCGATAATGTGTTCCTGTCCCACCACCTCCTCCAAGGTCGTAGGACGAAGCCTGGAAGCAAGCGGTGCTTCCTTTTCTGTGTTCTGTTCCCGCATATATTCAAATAAATCCATTGATACTTTCCTTATTTTTCAATTTCGTCCTCAAAAACGATAACCTGTTTGTCTATTTCTCCAAAATATACTTCCTCTTTTGAAAAAATAAGCTTTGCCTTTCCTGCCGTCGCCTCCGTAATTTCTTTCTCTGCCTTTTCTCGAAGCTCCTCCGGCACCAAAAGCTTCAGTTCTACCCCTTCCGTATAAACGGTATCCAGGATTGCAAGCGAAAGATTTGCTGCAACATATTGCAGTTTTCCAAGCCCGTTATAATCCGTATAGACATCTAACCGCCTGCCAACCAGCTTTTTCATCAGCCTGCTGTTGTTCAAGCCCTCCTTCGCTGCTTCCGAATATGCTCTCACTAAGCCACCGGTTCCAAGAAGCGTTCCGCCAAAATACCTGGTCACGATCACCAATATATTGGTAAGCTCTCTCCCCATAAGAACCTCCAATATCGGGCGTCCCGCCGTTCCGGAAGGTTCCCCGTCATCACTGCATCTGGTAATCTCTCCTCCCTGCCCCAGTACAAAAGCATAACAATTATGCCTGGCATCCCAATATTCCTTTTTTACCTGTCCGATAAATTCCGCTGCCTCCTCCTCCGTTTTCACAGGGAAGACCTGTGCGATAAATCTGGATTTTTTCTCTACGATTTCCCCCATACCGCCTTTATAGACAGTTTCATATGCCTTCATTCCTATCCCCCCTGCCGGACTGTCCGAAACACTGCACAGCCGGATTATAAACTGCTGCATCCGAAGCATTTCCCACCGGTTACACGGAAATATCCGGAAAAACCTCTATACTCCGCTCCAAAATGCCGTTCGCATAAGCTAAGAAAATTCCATAATTTACAATCGGAACCGCTTCATGCCCTGCTTTTTCCAGTCTGTACTTCATTTCCTTTTCCGAAAGCGTACAACCGCCACAGTGGATCACCAATGCATACTCAGAAAGCTTTTCCGGAAATCCGGTACCGCTTGACCACTCCAGAGAAAGCTCTTTTCCGGTATATTTTTTCAACAGATTAGGAATTTTTACCGTTCCGATATCTTCGCACTGTCTATGATGCGTGCATCCCTCCGCAATCAAAACACGATCTCCATCCTTCAGGTTCTCCACTGCTCTGACTCCATCGATCAGGGTTTGCAGATTCCCCTTTTTTCTGGCAAATAAAATAGAAAAAGAAGTCAGCCTGATCTCTTTCGGAACAACCATATCCACCTCACGGAACGCCTGCGAATCCGTAACCACAAGCTTCACCTGTCCCCGCAGGCTTTCTAATACCCCGGTAAGCTCCTCGACCTGCGTAACGACACAGGCTGCATGATGATCTAACAAATCTCTGATTGTCTGCTGCTGCGGCATGATCAGTCTTCCCTTCGGCGCTGCACTGTCAATCGGAGTAACCAGTACTACAATCTCGCCCGGATTTACAAGATCCCCTAACAGCTTCAGATCCTTGTCCTCTTTTGGCAGCTTTTTAATGATCTCCTGTTTCAAAGCCTCAATGCCGTCATTTGTCTCTGCACTGACTAAAACAACCGAAGCTCCCCCGTTCTTCTCTGCCGCCAGCTGACGAAGCTTTTCTGCCTCAGTCCTCTCCATGCGATCCGTTTGGTTCAGTACCAATATATAGGGAATGTTTTTTTCTGAAATTTTTTCTATGATTTTATATTCTGTTTCCGAAACACCGCGCCCGGACGCAAATATCTCCTCAGAATATGTATTGATATCTATAATGATCAGGGCAATATCTGCCTTATGAAGTGCCGCAAGCGATTTTTCCATCCGCTTTTTTCCCAGCTCTCCTTCATCATCTAAGCCTGCTGTATCCGTAATCATACATGGACCAATCGGAAGAATCTCCATTGCTTTTCCTACCGGATCTGTCGTCGTCCCCGCCACATCCGAAACAATCGCCATCTGCTGGCCGGTCAACGCATTGAGCACACTGGATTTTCCGGCATTGCGTTTTCCGAAGATCACAATCTGTGTTCTTTCTCCCTGTGGTGTCGTCTGTATGCTCACCCTGATTCCTCCGTTTCTTTTTGTTGTTTTACAATGCCTTGCTGCATGCAATCGCTAAAGAGCCCGGTCCGATATGGCAGGAAATACTTAAAGAAAGCGGATTCACCGTCACTTCATCGATTCCGAATGCCTGACGAATCTGATCGGCAAATTCTGCCGCCGCTTCATCATTATGTGTATGAGCTACCGCAAAATGAATATTCCCTACCTGCTCCATTCCTCCGAATCTGTTTTTTATATCCTCCTCGATCGCTGCGATCATCTTTCCGGCTCCCTGCTTCGATGTCCTGGCAATCGAATACTTATCTAACTTCTCCCCCTGGATCTGCAAAACCGGCTTTAATTTGAGCGCAGAACCAAGCGCAGCAGCCGCCGGTGTGATCCTTCCACCCCGCTTTAAATATTTCAAAGTATCAAGCATAATGTAAATACTCGACTCAAATTTCACCTGCTCCAACCGTTCTTTGATCTCCAATGCAGAAGCCCCTTTATTCGACAGTTCTATAGCATCTAAAACCGACTGTCTCTGCGTAACGGAAATCCTTTGATTATTTACAACCTGTACCCGGCCATGATAATCCTCAGCGAGCATCTTTGCCGTCTGGCAGGCTCCTGACAAACCGCTCGACATCGGAATATGCACGATTTCATCTGCTGTTTCAAGCAAACGATCCCATTCTCCCAGCACATTCTCCGGCGATGGCTGAGAGGTGGAGATTTCCGAATCCTCCGCCAAATGCCTGTAAAAATCTTCCTGTGTAAAGTCAATATCTTCAAAATGTGTCTTGCCATCAATCAAAAACGGCATCGGGAGCACGGACACTCCAAGCTTTTTCGCCTCATCCTGTGTGATCCCGCTATTGCTGTCTGTCATAATGATTACTTTATTCATATGCACCTCGCACCAATCTTCTTCATTTTTTTACAGTATAAAGGAATTTAATACGAATTACAACAGGAGATGCTAAATCGAGAGCTTTCCAAAATCTACATGTCCCTGCATCCAGATCACGCCCTTAAACCTCCTGCCGATCATCGGCTCACCCAGAAGATCCTCCTCATTGATGCAAACCGTGATCAAAATGCCATTACAATTTAAAAGCATCTGGCATACACGTTCTCCCGTATAGCTGTTTACCAAAATCTGCCAATTCATGATCGTTCCCAAAATAGAATAATGATCTGACTCAGAACCATATGGTACAAATGTCGTTTCGACAATGGAGTAGATATCTTCTGTTTTACTCCTTGCCCGAATCTTTGTAGACAGATCGATTTCCTCCAGCGTCAGATCATCAATCGCTTTTTGATCTCCATTCTTCGCCTGTGTGATCAAGCGGTTCTTCCTGTTGTTCCGAAGCTTCCTCTTCTCTTCCTCTCCCTCCTCGTGATAGACTCCTAAAATAATCTTTCCCGTCAGAGAGAGTCCTGACAGAGTAAGCTTCGCTTTATGCGGCGTATTATCTGCCACATGCAGTTCCAGATAGTCCACAGCGTTCTGCAGATAAAAGATCATGGAAATCCCCAGCCGCATGTCGTCGCACATCCCCGTATACGCATTGGTATCAACCCGCTTATTTACAATAATATCTTCCGAAGATGTGATCAGCCGGCTTTCACAATACGGAAAATAGTGCTGCATATAGAAAAAGCCCTTTTCATCATACTCTCCCCGGATTACAATCCCCATTTTCGATCCGAATTCCATTGCAAATTCTGTATACACAGTTTCCGGAGTAAGCCGGATTTTCTTCACCCTGTCCGGTGCATGCATAATTTTGCCTAAAACCGTCTCCAACTCCTGGCGCGTCTTCAAATGACTAAATCCTATCGCACGTAAAAATCGATGCATAAGCTCCTCCTTTCTATTTGTGTATCCGGCAGACCGTTCCGCCACTATTTGCTTCCAATGTAAATTTTGTATCCTTCGTCTCAGAAGTTTCTTTTTTCAAAAGCAAAATCCGCTCCTCGCAGCTTCCACTCGGACATTTCTCACCTGCCAATGCGTGACCTTCCTTGCAAAAGCGGTATTTTGCGTGACAGGTGCAATTTTTCACAGGTTCTGTTCCCTTAAGAAAATATTCCTTTCGTACCGTACTGCCTCCCTCAGCCTCGTCACAAAGACCTGCTATCGAAAGATTACCGCACTTCGTACAAATCTGTCTGCTCACAATATCCTGTGGCTTTTTAAACTCTGCCTTTTTAATATTTTTATAACGATGCACCCGCTCCATAATATCCTTCCACATACTTGCCGCATAGACCGCAGAATCCATACTCTCCCCCTCATCCTTTCCGGCCCAGATACCGGCTGTGTAATAGGGTGTAAAACCAATATACCATGTATCTGTATTCGACAAGGTAATGCCACTCTTACCCGCAACGGCAATTCCCTTTGCATTTTTATTCAGATCTGTCTCTAACTGAAGCGAAACCCCTTTCATCGCATCTGTCAACAGCCAGGCGGTACTCTTTTTCATAATCTGCTTTCTTCCTCTGTCATTCTTTAACAATACATGACCATACCGGTCCACAACCTTTGTATAAAATTTCGGTACATGGTACCCTCCCTGGTCCCCGAATGCCGCATACGCAGCAGTCATCTCCAAATTTGTCACTCCATCCGTAAGCTGTCCAAGTCCCATTTTGAGCTGCAGATCACTTTTATTCTCTTGCTGTCCGCCTGCCACATTCACCTGATCTGCACGCTTTTTCTCCACAAGCGTGGTAAGTCCGAAGCGCCTCAGATAGGAATAACCTACCTGAACTGAAATTTTATCAAGAGTTTTAATCGTCGGAATTGCCTTGGAAAACACGATCGAATCCCTCATAGGCAGCAGCCCTGAAAATTCGTTTCCTCCGACATCGTATACCGGAACCGATGTTTCCGGATATTTATATGCTGCATCATCCTGCACGGTTCCCAGCGTCATATTCGCCGTGTCAAGTGCCGGCGTATAGGTAGAAAGCACATCAAAAGTCGTCCCCGGCTGTCTCTCAAGCTGGATCGCACGATTCAGACTCCGGTTTCCCTGCCTGTCTCCTTTTCCCCCAACAATTGCCTGTACTTCACCGGTCTCCTGTTCAATCAGCACTATAGAAGCTTGTGTTTCACTCAAATTCTGCTCTGATGACAAAGATACATTCAAATCTGATTTCGCCTTTGGATAATACTTTTCATCATTGATCACATCATTACAAATCTTCTGTATCGTAGTATCCTGACAAGTATAAATCTTGAGTCCCTCTCCATAAACCGTATGATACGCCTCAGTCGCCGAATAGCCAAGTCTTGTTTGAAGATCTCCCATAATTTGATCCAATACTGCATCAACATAATACGAATTTACCTGTCCGGTACTTTCTTCAGAAACAATTTCGTTGTTATGGATCCGGAGATATACATCATCTCCAAGCGCATCTTCATATTCATCTTCTGTGATATTCCCCTCATCTAACATATTTTTTAAGACGATCATCCTCTCTTTTCCGTTTGCATCGGAATTGTCAACCGGATTGTTTGTTGTCGGTGACTTCGCAGCAGCCACTAATACTGCTGCCTCTGATACGGTAAGCTCTGAAACATCCTTTCCGAAAAACTGTCTGGAAGCAGCCTGCACCCCAATAATTTCCTGCCCAAAGCTTAGTGTATTCAGATAATATTCCAAAATCTGATTTTTCGTCAGATCATTTTCGAGCGCAACCGCCGTATACTGTTCTCTGATAATCTGTTTCACTGCAGAAAAGAATGAATCATCTGTATCAAAACCGGAAATCTGATTTTTGATCAGCTTCTGTGTGATCGTCGTCTGCATATTTCCGATATTTTCCTTTTGAAACAGTCCTAATCGAATATCCTCAATAATTCCTCTTGTATCAACTCCTGAATGCTTATAAAATTTCTTGTCCTCACTCGCAATAAACGCCTGCTTTACCGCTCTTGGAATCTTACGGATCGAAACATATTCTTTCGTAGAGCCGGAAGTATCGATCGTCTGGATTTTTTCTCCCTTTCCATCGTAAATTTCGCTTCCCGTCCCCGCTGCTAAAAGTTCTTCTTCCTTTACCCGCCATTTTTCGCCCGGTATATGGCTTGCAAAAGAATAAAGACGCAGAAAAACATAACCGATCATGAGCACTATAAAAAGTCCACGAAGATACTTCATGATTTGATTTCTGCGGTATTTCCTTTTCGCCGGAACTCCGATCACCCTTTCACGACGCTTTTCCACTTCCTCTTGACTAAAATTCATAAGCCTCTGTCATTCCTCATTTCCAAACAAATCTCTTCTTAAAAACAAGCCTGGAATCTGCCGACTCCAGGCATGTTCTTCATACAATTACTTACGATAAATAATTTCCTCTCTCTTAGGTCCATTGGATACCATTGTAATCGGCACCCCAAGCTCCTGCTCAATAAACTCAACATATTTACGGCAATTTTCCGGAAGCTTGTCATATTCTTTAATGCCTCTGATATCACATTCCCAGCCGGGAAGCACCTCAAACACAGGCTTTGCCTTTGCAAGCTCCACAGTAACAGGAAAATCTTTTCTGACCTTTCCATCAATCTCATAGCCCACACAAACCGGAATTTCTTTCAAATATCCCAAACAGTCCAAAACCGTAAGCACAACCTCCGTCGCTCCCTGAATCGCACAGCCGTAACGATTTGCCACGGCATCAAACCAGCCGACACGACGCGGTCTGCCTGTTGTAGCACCATATTCTCCTTTGTCACCACCGCGTTTTCTAAGCTCTTCTGCCTCTGTCTCATCTAAGATTTCACTGACGAACTCTCCCGCTCCGACAGCGCTTGAATATGCTTTCACAACGGTGACAATTCTCTTAATCTCATACGGCGGGATTCCGGCGCCAATCGCCCCATAACCTGCTAACGGAGAGGAAGAAGTTACCATAGGATAAATTCCATGATCCGGATCCTTTAAGGAACCAAGCTGCCCCTCCAACAGAATATTTTTCCCGGCTGCAATCGCCTCACGCAGATAAGCAGAAACATCGCAAATATACGGTTCTATTATTTCTCTGTATTCCTTCAATAATCCTAACAATTCTCCTTCATCGAGTAAAGGCTTGTGATACAAATGCTCCAAAATGACATTTTTCTGCTCACAGATTCTATGAAGCTTTTCCTTTAGTTTTTCCTCGTCAAAAAGCTCAGACACCTGTATTCCGATCTTTGCATATTTATCAGAATAAAACGGCGCAATCCCCGATTTCGTAGAGCCAAAGGAATTTTTCCCCAGTCTCTCCTCTTCGTATTCATCAAAAGCGATATGGTAAGGCATTAAAATCTGGGCTCTGTCAGAAACTAAAATCTTCGGTTTCGGAACTCCTTCCTCTATCAAAGAATTGATTTCTTTCGCCAGATACGGAATATTAAGCGCCACTCCGTTCCCGATAATGCTTGTGGTATGATCATAAAAGACTCCGGATGGCAAAAGGTGCAGTGCAAACCTGCCATAATTATTGATGATCGTGTGACCTGCATTGCTTCCGCCCTGAAAACGCACAATGATATCGGACTGCTCTGACAGCATATCTGTCACTTTTCCCTTTCCTTCATCTCCCCAGCTTGCGCCTACAATTGCTGTTACCATATGACTTCCTCCATTCCGTCGTATTCTACGACCTGTTTTTATGTTGTATTACTTAAGTTGTTTTGACATTTTGTTGTTCTTGCAATCGTTGTTATGACAACATTTTATTTACAAATTAGCTTCAAACAACCATTTTATCGATATAAACATCCTTCTCCTTTGATAAATCACAATAAAACGAACCTATCTTCACTATCGGTCTGGAAAGATCATTTTTGTTGATCATCACTACCTTTCCCCGCTTTCCGTTCGAAAGCTCTACCTCTGTATTCATATAAGCCTGCACGATTGCATGCAGAAACGGTACTACAAACTCTGCATCATACTTTTCAATTGCTTCCCGTTCAAACATATGAATCACTTTAAACGGGCAGATTTCATCGCGATACGGACGCTTTGATGTCATTGCATCAAAGGTATCCGCGATAGCCAGAATTTTTGCAAACGGACTGATTTTGTCCGCCGAATATCCGCCAGGATATCCCGAACCGTCACACCTTTCGTGATGACGCATCACAGCCTCAGTCACCCGCTTTTCCATCCCTTTATTTTTAAGGATATTATTTCCCTGTAATACATGCGTTTTCACTAAATTAAATTCCTGTGGCGTCAACTTTCCTTCCTTCTGCAAAACCTCATCCGGAATCATAATTTTCCCGATATCATGCAAAAGCCCTGCCAGTGTAAGCGCATCCAGATCCTTTTTCGAAATATCATGAATCGCTGTCCTTGCAATCAGATTGCTTAAAATTGCCACATTGAGACAATGTACATAGGTCATATCATCGTATCCCTTCATACATTGCAGCATGTCCAGAATGTGAAGGCTGTTTCGACTCTTTGAAACAACATTTTCCACTTCTCCCAGAATCTGATCACTGTCAATCTCTTCATTGTTCATAACAGCATGGTTAAAGGTATCTTTTAACGAGTCCACAGTCTGAACAAAGGCTTCATTGAAAACCTTAAATTCCTCTGTTTCCCGAACCTTTTCATAATATTGCATATTCTCCAGTGCCTTCGGAGCCTCCGGCAACGGTTCCTGCAGCTCTTGCTCCGTTGCTTCTTCTTGTTCCTTTGCTTCCTCTTTCACCTCTGCTTCTGTTACCGGAGTTTTACCATCTTCCCCTACACGTATCCGTGCCGCAAATACAGAATGCTCCTTTAACGCAGCAATGATTTCTTGTGTTAATGCCGTTCCCTTCGGAATCAAAAGCTGTTCCTCAGAAGTGTAGACATCATCGTCAAGAATCATACCTTCCTTCATCCTTGCAGTCAACATTCTTTTTCCTGCCATACGATTTCCCCCATGTTAGATCGATAACGCATTTTCCGGAAACGGAAAAGCAAACTAAACATTAATTTCAGCTGTGACTCCTAATAGTTCCCTATTCTGCTCCAGAACAGGCCGGACAATCTCAGAAATAAATTCCTCCACCTGTGACGGTGCCCGTCCGACATACTGATCCGGCTGCATCGCCGCCTCCAGCTCACTAAGCCCCATCGGGAACTCATCATCCCCGGCAATCAGTTCTAAAAGATTATTCTCTTTTCCATACTGTTTCACATTCTTTCCTGCTTCCATCGATAATGTACGGATCTTTTCATGCAGCTCCTGTCGGTTCCCCCCCGCCTTCACCGCGTCCATCATAATATTCTCTGTCGCCATAAAAGGAAGCTCCGAAAGAAGTCTCTTTTCAATCACTTTATCATAAACAACCAGTCCATCCACAACATTCAATAAAAGATCGAGGATTCCATCTGTTGCCAAAAAGCCCTCCGGTATACTGATTCTCTTATTCGCGGAATCATCTAACGTCCGTTCAAACCATTGGCACGCTGAAGTAAACATTCCATTGGTCACATCAGACATCACATAGCGTGCCAGGGACGCAATGCGCTCACTTCTCATAGGATTTCTTTTATATGCCATCGCTGAGGAGCCGATTTGATTTTTTTCAAAAGGCTCTTCAATTTCTTTCAAATGCTGCAACAGTCTGATATCATTCGAAAACTTGTGTGCACTTGCCGCGATTCCCGCAAGAACATTTAACACTCTGGTATCTAACTTTCTTGAATAAGTCTGACCGGACACCGGAAAACAGCTTTCAAAGCCCATTTTCTCTGCGATCAAACGGTCTAATTTCTTTACCTTTTCCTCATCTCCGTCAAAAAGCTCCATAAAACTCGCCTGTGTTCCGGTCGTTCCCTTTGAACCAAGTAATTTCATTGTCGAAAGAACATATTCTACGTCCTCCAAATCCATTAAAAACTCCTGGAGCCAAAGCGTTGCACGTTTTCCTACCGTCGTCGGCTGTGCCGGTTGGAAATGCGTAAACGCCAGTGTCGGTAATGCTTTATATTTCATCGCAAATTTACTGAGCTCATCGATAACATTCAAAAGCTTTTTACGAACCAGTTTTAATGCCTCTGTCATAATGATCACATCGGTATTATCCCCCACGTAGCAGGAGGTTGCACCAAGATGAATAATCCCCGCTGCTTTCGGACACTGTACACCATAGGCATACACATGGCTCATAACATCATGACGCACCAATTTTTCTCTTTCCTTCGCCACTTCATAATTAATATCCTCTGCATGTGCCTTTAACTCTTCAATCTGCTCCGTTGTCACGGCAGGTCCGCCGTCTTCTCCCATCAGCCCTAACTCATTTTCCGCCTCTGCAAGGGCGATCCACAGTCTCCGCCATGTCCGAAATTTTTTATCCGGCGAAAAAATATACTGCATCTCTTTACTTGCATAACGCTCCGAAAGCGGACTTGTATATCTGTCGTTACTCATAACTTCCTCCAATCTATTCCTTTCACAAATAAAATCCATTTATTTTTCATGTTCTCCGCGGATATCCTCCTTCGGCGGCTCTATCGGATATTCACCGGAAAAACATGCGTGACAATATCCCATATCACCGTCAAGCAGCTCAGATAAACGATCAAAGTCCAGATATCCTAACGAATCCGCCCCGATCATTTCACGGATTTCTTCAACGGTATGGTCATACGCAGGAAGCTCGTCACTATCCGGTACATCCGTCCCGAAATAACAGGGATACTTAAACGGTGGAGAACTGATCCTGACATGTACCTCTTTCGCACCTGCCTCCTTTAACATCCGGACAATCCTTTCACTGGTCGTCCCGCGGACAATCGAATCATCTACCATAATGACACGTTTTCCTGCAACCACTTCCCTTAATGCGTTTAATTTTACCCGGACACTGGATTCGCGGGAAGACTGCCCGGGTTTGATAAAGGTTCTTCCCACATAGCTGTTCTTCACAAAAGCAGTTCCATAAGGAATCCCTGACTCCATGGAATACCCCATTGCTGCAGCATTTCCGGATTCCGGAACCCCTACGACGATATCTGCCTCCACAGGATGCGTCTGCGCTAAGATTTTCCCGGCCGTCAGCCTTGAATTATGTACACAGATTCCATCAATATAGCTGTCCGGTCTTGCAAAATAAATATATTCAAAAATACATCTTGCCTTCTTTTCCGTCACCATGCTTCTGTCTGAAAATATCCCGTCCGGTGTGATCGTAACAATCTCACCCGGCTCCACATCTCTGACAAATTCGGCACCTATCGTATCTAATGCACAGGTTTCCGAAGATAAAATATAGGCATGGTCTCTCTTTCCAATGCAAAGAGGACGAAACCCAAACGGATCCCTGGCACCGATCAGCTTTCTCGGACTTGCAACTACCAGCGAATACGCTCCCTTGATCTTTCGCATCGCCTTTTTTACAGCTTCTTCCACCGTCGATGTCTGCAAGCGCTCTCTGGCGATCAGATAAGCAATCACCTCCGAATCAATCGTTGTCTGGAAGATTGCTCCGGTCAGCTCTAACGCTGTCCTAAGCTCAGGCGCATTTACAAGATTCCCGTTATGCGCCAGTGATAACGTCCCCTTAATATAATTTAACACAAGCGGCTGCGTATTTTCCGCCACACTTGCTCCGGCTGTTGAATAGCGGACATGTCCTACTCCGATGTCACCGGAGAGCTTCGATATATTCTCCGCATGAAAGACCTCATTGACAAGTCCCATTCCCTTACAGACCGCACTGTTTCGTTTCGGTCCGTCGGTGCGGCTCACAGCAATTCCACAGCTTTCCTGTCCGCGATGCTGAAGCGCAAACAGTCCATAATAGATGGTAGCCGCAACATCACCTCCGGCCATATCATACATACCGAAAACTCCGCATTCTTCCCCTATTTCCGCCTCATCCCCACCACAAACCATACTTTTTTCTGTACTCATGTCGTGAGCCTCCTTCTGCGGAATTTATACAAGTCCGATTCTCTTCGCTACCTCTTGATAGGCATCTTCTACACCACCTAAGTCTCTTCTGAAACGATCCTTATCTAATTTTTCATGCGTTTCCTTATCCCAAAATCGGCAGGTATCCGGTGAAATCTCATCTGCTAAGATAATCGTTCCGTCAGCCGTTTTACCAAATTCAATCTTAAAATCAATCAGGTCAATTCCGCATTCATCAAAAAATTCTTTTAAGAAATCATTAACCATAAATGCATATTTCGTAATCGTATCAATATCCTCTCTTGTTGCTGCGCCAATTGCAATCGCAAAGTAATCATTGATGAGCGGATCCCCAAGGTCATCATCCTTATAAGAAAACTCCAGGGTCGGACACAGCAGTTGAAAACCTTCCTCAATACCCAGACGCTTAGAAAAACTCCCCGCTGCTACATTACGGACAATCACCTCAAGCGGAATGATCTTCACTTTCTTTACTGCTGTTTCTCTGTCGCTTAACTCTTCCACGTAATGAGTAGGGACACCTGCTTTTTCTAGTTTCCGGAACAAATAATTTGTCATCTTATTATTAATGACACCTTTTCCGACAATCGTCCCCTTTTTCTCCCCGTTAAAAGCCGTTGCATCGTCCTTATAATCCACGATCACAACATTCTCATCCTCAGTCTGAAAAACCTTTTTTGCTTTTCCTTCATAAATCATATCTAATTTATTCACTGTCTGTATCCTCCTCATTTATGGAAATCTCTTTTTTGCTATTCCATTATAACCATATAAAGAATAATTCGCAAGTAGTTCTCTCCATGTTTCTAAGGTAAACGCACCGTTTATCCTGATAATGTTCCTAATCAGGAAGTCCTTTCAAAATCCCACGTTGCATTTTCACCGCCAACACTCTTGAAACCGATTCATCCAGGCGGTCCATACGGATCGTTTCCTCATTGACAGCCTGTAAAACAGCATTATATGCCGTCTTAAAGTCCTGCGGCATCAAAATGATATCCGCTCCTGCCAGAAAAGCATTCACTGCTGCAGTCCCCGCATCATAATATTTTGTAATGCTCGCCATATCAAACGCATCCGTAATGATCAGCTTTGAAAAACCTAACTCCTCCCGAAGAATCGTTTTCATCATAAGCTCCGACATGCTCGCCGGTACAGAGCTTTCTGTGACCTTGCTCACAGAAATATGTGACATCATAATGAAATCTGCTCCGGCTTCAATCCCGGTCTCAAACGGGACAAAATCAATCCCCCTTAAGCTTGCAATCCCACTATCAATATCTACACTGTCCTCATGAGTATCTCCGGAGGAGGAACCCTGTCCCGGAAAATGCTTCAAGGTCGCACAAAGCCCCGCATAGTGAAGTCCCTGTACAAATGCACTGACATGCTCGGACACTTTATCCGGATCATCTCCGAAGGAGCGGTTTCCAATCTCTGCATTCAACTCACTGGTCTTCACGTCCGCCACCGGAGCAAAATCTACGTTGAAGCCAAGCTCTCCAATCTCACTTCCTATTGTCTTCGCCATCTTATAGGTATATTCATCATTCTTTGTCTTACCAACTTCTTCGGCCGGCGGAAAAGAGGTCGTCTTCATCTTCTCATTTGAAGCAACTCTCGCAACATCTCCTCCTTCTTCATCTACTGCTACAAATAGCGGTATTTCAGAAGATGACTGCAATTCTTCATTCAGCTTTATTGTCTGCTCTCTGTTTTTCAGATTCCTCGAAAAAAGGATCACACCGCCTACATGATACTGTCCCAGCGTTCGTTTCATCTCCTCGCTTGCTATTTTGTGTTCATAAAAATTCCCCTTGGCTGTATCAAGCTGTTCTAAATTTAAAATAAAAAGCTGCCCCACCTTTTCTTCTACTGTCATTTTAGCAGCCGCCTCGTCCGCTGCCTCCAATACTTCATCCCAGTCCGGAAACTGTTCCTCTGTTTCAGAGGACGTTTCGGAGGTTTCTTTAGAGACCTTCTGTTTTTCCTTCTTTTCATAATTTTTAAGCTTTTTCCCCTGCCAAAACGGAGTACATCCCGTAACCGTCATAGCCAAGGCGGCAATCAAGATCATTGCACTCATTTTTCTACCTGCATATTTCAACCTCTTACCCATATAGATCGCTCCTTTATCATATTTGTCACTTTGCTCATTATAACACACCCATCAAAAAAATCCCAAAAAAATTAGTATACTGTCCAAGCACTTCTGCATAGGATAGGATTGTAATTAAATTAAACCTGTCGGATAACCGACAGAATGGAGGATTTATGAGTGATTTAGCAGCAACAACATGTGGTGGATGTCAGAGCGACAACGGATGTAACTGGATCATTATTCTTTTA
>CADBMH010000316.1 GCA_902795705.1 uncultured Lachnospiraceae bacterium
ACCTCAGAGAAAGGGCGACAAGAGACGTTCACGTGCTGCAGCTTGCAACATCGTTCCCAACTCAACAGGTGCTGCTAAGGCAATCGGCCTTGTTATCCCTGAGCTGAACGGCAAGCTTATCGGTGCTGCACAGCGTGTTCCTACTCCTACAGGTTCTACAACAATCCTTACAGCAGTCTGCAAGGGTGATGTAACCGTAGAGGGTGTAAATGCAGCTATGAAGGCAGCAGCAAATGAGTCATTCGGATACAATGAGGATGAGATTGTTTCTTCTGATGTGATCGGAATGAGATTTGGTTCTCTGTTCGATGCAACACAGACGATGGTAAATAAGATTTCCGATGATTTATATGAGGTACAGGTTGTATCATGGTATGACAATGAGAATTCTTACACATCTCAGATGGTAAGAACAATCAAGTATTTTTCAGAGTTGGCATAATTATAATTTCATTGAGAATTATTAAGGAATTGATCCTAAATCGGGTCCGGTCTTTCAAAGGGCCGGACCTGTTTTTTGTATGAGGACAGCATGAAAAGATCATGTTGTTTTCAAAATATCAAATCATAAGGAATGGAGATTAAAAATGTTAAATAAAAAATCAGTTGATGATATCAATGTAAGTGGAAAAAAGGTTTTAGTTCGTTGTGACTTTAATGTACCTTTGGATGCGGAGTTAAATATTACAGATGAAAATCGTCTGGTGGCAGCAATGCCTACGATCAAAAAGCTGGTTGCTGACGGCGGTAAGATCATTCTCTGCTCTCATCTGGGAAAGCCGAAGGGAGAGCCGAAGCCGGAGCTTTCTTTAGCACCGGTTGCGAAAAGACTTGCAGAGCTTTTAGGTCAGGAAGTAAAATTTGCTGCAGATGACAATGTTGTAGGTGACAATGCGAAGGCTGCCGTAGATGCGATGAAGAATGGTGACATCGTTCTTTTAGAGAATACCCGTTACAGAGCAGAAGAGACGAAAAACGGCGAAGCTTTTTCAAAGGATCTTGCATCCCTTGCAGATGTATTTGTGAATGATGCTTTCGGTACGGCACATCGTTCTCATTGCTCTAATGTCGGTGTGGCAGATTTTATCCGCGCAAAGGGCGGTGACTGTGCAGTAGGTTATCTGATGCAGAAGGAGATTGACTTCCTCGGAAATGCGGTGAATAATCCGGAGCGTCCGTTCGTGGCAATTCTCGGTGGTGCGAAGGTTTCTTCTAAGATTTCCGTGATCGAAAATCTTTTAGATAAAGTAGATACTCTGATCATCGGCGGTGGTATGGCATATACCTTTATGAAGGCTCATGGCAAGGAAGTCGGAAAGTCGCTCTTAGAGGAAGATTATGTGGATTATGCATTGAAGATGGAGAAGAAGGCAGAGGAAAAGGGGGTGAAATTCCTGATTCCTGTAGATACCGTAGCAGCAGATGATTTTGCAAATGACGCAAATACAAAGATCATCAGTGCAGAGGATGATATTCCTGCAGATATGGAAGGATTGGATATCGGACCGGAAACCTCCAAGCTTTTTGCAGAAGCAGTTGCAGGTGCAAAGACAGTCGTTTGGAACGGACCGATGGGATGCTTTGAAATGCCGAATTTTGCAGCAGGTACTGTGAAGGTGGCAGAGGCTATGGCAGCACTTAACGGTGCTACGACGATCATCGGTGGCGGTGACAGTGCAGCGGCTTGTAACCAGCTGGGCTTCGGTGACAAGATGACGCACATCTCTACCGGTGGCGGAGCTTCTCTTGAGTTCTTAGAGGGAAAAGAGCTTCCGGGTGTTGTTGCGGCTGATGATAAATAGTACGGGAGAGACAGAAATTACTGTCTGCAGACCGACATGTATTTGTTAGTAAATTGTGGAAATATGACGATATATATTATGTAGTTGAAAAGAAAGGAAAACCAATGGCTAGAAGAAAAATCATTGCAGGCAACTGGAAGATGAATAAGACTCCGAGTGAGGCAGTTGCTTTGGTAGAAGAGTTAAAGGATTTGGTTGTAAATCCGGATGTAGATGTTGTTTATTGTGTTCCGGCGGTGGATATCGTTCCTGTTGTAGAGGCAGTAAAGGGAAGTGATGTTTCTGTCGGTGCAGAGAATATGTATTTTGAGGAAAGCGGAGCCTATACCGGTGAGATTTCAGCAGCAATGCTTGTGGATGCCGGGGTGAAATATGTGATCTTAGGTCACTCAGAGCGCCGCGATTATTTCAAAGAGGATGATGTGCTTTTGAACAAAAAAGTAAAGAAAGCATTTGAGGCAGGTCTTACACCGATCCTTTGTTGTGGAGAGTCTTTGGAGCAGAGAGAGCTTGGTGTGACGATGGACTTCATTCGTCTTCAGTTAAAATCTGATCTGGCAGGAGTTACTGCTGATCAGGTGAAAAAATTAGTCATTGCCTATGAACCGATCTGGGCAATCGGAACAGGAAAAACCGCTACGGCAGATCAGGCACAGGAGGTTTGCAAAGGAATCCGAGATCTGATCGAAGAGATTTATGATGCAGCTACAGCAGAGGCAGTCCGTATCCAGTACGGCGGTTCCATGAATGCAGGAAACGCTGCGGAGCTTTTGGCTAAGCCGGATATTGACGGCGGTTTGATCGGAGGAGCTTCTTTGAAAGCAGACTTCGGTAAAGTCGTAAACGCATAAGAGGTTTTTTATGGAATGTGAAACCTGTGCGAATTATTATTACGACGATGAGTATGAGGAGTACATTTGTGATGTAAACATGGATGAGGACGATTTCATGCGGTTTGTCACAAATAAGCATGAAAGTTGTCCATATTACCGAAATGGTGATGAGTACCGTGTAGTACGGAAACAGATGTAATTCTATAAAAAGGAGGGAACTTTATGAATATTGAAGGTTTATCTATGGCTTTAGCGCAGAATAAAGCTATGACGGACATCAATACGAGAGTTCTTTCTATGAGTTTAGATCAGTTTGAGGAAACAGGGGCGGGGATGATTGATATGATGAACCGTTCTATGATGGAAAATTCTGTAAATCCGAATATTGGGGGAAATATTGATATTATGATTTAGGGGATTTCTATCGTTTCATGATCTGATCAAAATAACTTAGGAAGCAAAGAAAGAAACAGCCTTGCATTTGGGAACGTGCAGGGCTGTTTCTTTGTGTGGTTTTATGTTCAAGCTTTTTGATTTTGTGAAATATCATAAATCCACTTTTTTCTATTAAATTTCTGATGTATCGTTCTTCGGACTATATATGGAAGAAACTGATCTCTTCCTTTAATTCGACGGCGATATCCTGCAGCTCCTTTGCAGCCTCGGCGATGATCGTAAAGGTTGCATTCAGCTCCTGCATGGAAGCGTTTGTCTGCTCGGTAGCAGCAGCGTTCTCTTCTGATATAGAAGACAGGTCTTCGATAATGGAAGACAGACTGTTCTTGCGCTCGTTGACAAGCTCTGTTTTTGAACCGGTATCTGCCGCGGAATCCTGCACCTTGATCGCGTTTTGTGAAAGCTCGTTCATATCCTGCTTTGTTTCTGTAATCTTTTCAGACTGTGCTTTGAATTCCTTGATCAGTTCATCTACTGTCTCAACTGACTGGGTAGAATCATCGGCAAGTTTTTGTGAAACACCGGCAATCTTTGATGCGGCATCACTTGACTGTGCGGCAAGGTTGGAAATCTCAGAAGCAACGACTGCAAATCCCCTTCCGGCTTCTCCGGCTCTTGCAGCTTCGATCGAAGCATTTAAGGAAAGAAGATTGGTCTGGGAAGAAATGTCGGAAATGATCTCTGTTGCATGTGAGATTTCTTCTACAGAGTCTGCGGTCTGCTTGATCGCGTCACGAATGGCATTTACAACCTTGGTAACATTTTCGTTTTGGGAGAGCAGGTTTTCCATGGATTCCATCGCACGGTCGCTTGCTTCCCTCATTTGCTCGGAAAGCTCATTCAAATTCGTAATATTATTTGTAATATTTGTAATTTCTTCACCCATCTCTACTGTATTTGCAGCAGAGGTTTCTACGCTTTCTGCCTGCGATACAGAACCCTTTGCAATATCGTCTACAGCCTCTGTCACCTGACGGGAAGCCTCGCTCGCACCATCTGCGGACATCGAAAGATCCTGGCCGGAATTTGTAATGCTGTCAGAGAGACGAAGAGTATTGCCGATTACCTTCGAAAGCTGTTCCTTTAATGTATTTACAGCATCTGCGATGACGCCAATCTCATCATTTCTTCGTAATAACTCATCTTCTACGGTTACGGTAAGATCGCCGCCGGCAATCTCTGTTACATTTCCGGCAAGCTTTTTCATCTTCCTTGAAATGATATTAGAGAGCATCATACCGAGAACGACGGAAAGTACAAGCATGACCGCAGTAATAATAACGATTTTGACTACAATACTCATGATTTCACGGCTTACTCCCGTAGCATCGCGGCCGGTGAAGATCATTCCGATGATGCTGCCGTCGTCATTCTTGAGCGGAAGATAGTATCCGTAGTAATTCTTTCCTTCGATTTTGATATTCGTGGTATAGTAGTAGTCACCTTTATTCAGTACCGCATCGACGACCGCATCTGACGCATCAGTACCGACGATGCGGTCACCCTTGGAATCGGTTAATGTCGTAAGAATTTGTGTTTTGTCATAGAATAAGGTATATTCTAGCGTCGTATTTTTTTTCAGTGCATCAAACTGTTCCTGAAGTGCACTTCCGACCTCGTCCGGCCCCTTTTTCAAGGTCTCGCCGTCATAGGACCAGTCACCGTCGTATTCATTTGTGACTTCGCTGACTAAGTGGTAGTTTGCTGCTCTTAATTCTTCTTCGGATAATCTCTGGATCATGTTTCTGGAAGATAATGCAGAAATAACTGCAATCGCAACTGCAGTAATAAATACCGTTCCCAGTGCCATAAAGATTACCTTTTGGATTAGTTTCCCTTTTCTGGTTTTCATGATTTTACTTCCTTTCGTCGTTTCGTAATAATTTTATGTTATTTGATTGATATGAAATCAGAATAATTGTATCACATTTTTTTGAGATTGTCACCTGATGAAAAAACGGGTTTGACAATATTATTGATGATTTGTTTTCATTTGCCACTTTTTGGTATTGTTTACAGTAAAATAAAATCTTTCCTTCTTTTTTTCGTGCATTTTTTCCCATTATATAGTATACTTATCTTTGATATGCAGAATTTGGAAGACATCCGGGGCTCCCGGAGTGTTCTAAAGGAAAACAGAGCATCAATCAAGAGAAAGGTGGAATGGCAAAATGGCAGAAAGCAGACTGATTGGGGATTATCCTGTGATTGGAATTCGTCCTACGATTGACGGAAGAAGGGGACCTTTAAAGGTACGTGAGTCTTTAGAGGAACAGACGATGAATATGGCGAAGAGCGCGGCGAAATTATTCGAAGAGAATATTCGTTATTCCAATGGAGAGCCGGTGAAGGTGATCATTGCGGATACGACGATCGGACGAGTCGCAGAGGCGGCCGCCTGTGCAGATAAGTTCAAAAAGGCAGGGGTAGACATTACACTTACGGTAACGCCTTGCTGGTGCTACGGCTCTGAGACAATGGATATGGATAAGCACACGATCAAAGGTGTATGGGGATTTAACGGTACGGAAAGACCGGGCGCGGTTTATCTGGCGGCGGTTCTTGCCGGTCATGCGCAGAAAGGGCTTCCGGCTTTTGGTATCTATGGGAAGGATGTGCAGGAGGCAGATGCAACAGAGATTCCGGAGGATGTAAAAGAAAAATTACTGCGTTTCGGCCGTGCGGCAGTAGCGGCTGCCACGATGAGAGGAAAGTCTTATCTGCAGATTGGTTCCGTAACGATGGGAATTGCCGGTTCTATCATTGATCCTGCGTTTATTGAGGAATATCTCGGTATGCGTGTGGAGTCTGTCGATGAAGTGGAGATCATCCGCCGTATGACAGAGGGAATCTACGATCATGATGAATATGAGCGTGCGCTTTCATGGACCAAGTCAAATTGCAAAGAAGGCTTTGACAAGAATCCGGAATTTGTAAAGAGAAATGATGAGCAGAAAGAGCGTGACTGGGAATTTGTCGTTAAAATGATGTGTATCATCAAGGATCTGATGAATGGAAATAAAAATCTTCCGGAGGGAAGAGAGGAAGAGGCTGTCGGTCATAATGCGATTGCTGCGGGATTTCAGGGGCAGCGCCAGTGGACGGACTTTTATCCGAACGGTGATTTTGCCGAGGCGCTCTGTAATTCTTCCTTTGACTGGAACGGAGCAAGAGAGCCGTATATCCTGGCAACGGAAAATGACACATTAAACGGTATCGGAATGCTGTTTATGAAGCTTCTTACAGGACGGGCACAGATCTTTGCCGATGTGCGCACCTACTGGAGTCCGGAGGCAGTGAAGAAAGCGACAGGCTATGAACTGGAGGGAATCGCAAAGGAAGCGGGAGGATTTTTACATCTGATCAATTCCGGTGCGGCCTGCTTAGATGCCTGCGGTGAAGTAAAGGATGCAGAAGGCAATGGCGTGATGAAGCCGTTCTGGGAAATGACAGAAGCGGATATCAAGGCATGTGTCGATGCTACGGAATGGTGCGAGGCTGATAACGGATATTTCCGCGGTGGCGGATTTTCTTCGAGATATCTGACCAGAGCCGAAATGCCTGCAACGATGATCCGTTTGAATATCGTAAAGGGCTTAGGACCGGTTCTTCAGATCTGTGAGGGCTACACCGTAAATCTTCCGGATGAGGTATCGGATAAGATCTGGAAGCGTACGGATTATACATGGCCTTGTACATGGTTTGCACCGCGCACGATGGGTGAGGGCGCATTTAAGACGGCATATGATGTGATGAATAACTGGGGCGCGAACCACGGTGCCATCAGCTATGGTCATATCGGTGCGGATCTGATCACACTGGCATCGATTCTTCGTATTCCGGTCTGCATGCATAATGTTCCGGAGGAGGATATCTTCCGGCCTGCTGCATGGAATGCCTTCGGCATGGATAAAGAGGGACAGGATTACCGTGCCTGCGCAGCATATGGACCGCTTTACAAGCTGTAGGGTAAGCTGAGTTTAAGTTTAATGGGGTATGATCATGGAAGAGGATAAAGAGATTGTTGTCGGAATGGGTGACATGAAAACGGCAAGGGGAAAAGAAGTATTGGCGACTTATGCATTGGGATCCTGTATCGGACTTTGTATCTATGACAATGTAACGAAAGTAGGAGGACTGTTGCATGCCATGCTGCCGGAGGCCAAGAATAAAAATTATTCGACCAATCCATACCGGTATGTGGACACCGGAGTCGAGGAATTATTAAAGGCAATGTGTGCACGCGGAGCGAATATGAGAAGGATGAAGGCGAAGCTCGTTGGCGGTGCGAAAATGTTCCATTTTAAGACAACGGTTGATGAGGAGCATATTGGGGCAAGGAATGTGAACAGGGTTCATGAAATCCTGTCAGAACAGAAAATCCCGATCGAATGGGAGGTGACCGGTGGGGAAGTCAGCCGGACAATCCGATTCCTGCCGGAAACCGGAAAGGTAACGATTATTACCCCGAATCATATGGAAGAGATCATATAAGAAGCCGGCCTGTATGAAAAATCCTATGGATTTTTCATACAGGTTAGGTTATAATAAAAATTGTTGTGTAAATTTTGAACAGAAAACTGCAGAAATGGAGACAGAATAATATGTATGAAAATGAAATTGCAAATATCGTAAGCAAAGGCAATAATGAGGAAATTTATACCGGCTTATTACAGCTGACAAAGAACATTATGGCTGAAAGGGGAAGAATTGAGGGAAAGAAAAAGGTCTACTACATTTCAGCAGAATTTTTGATTGGAAAGCTACTATCAAATAATCTGATCAATCTGGGAATTTACGACCAGGTTGCAGATGCCCTGAAAGAAAAAGGGAAATCTATGGCAGAGATTGAGGAGATAGAAAATGAACCGTCCTTAGGAAACGGGGGACTGGGACGACTTGCCGCCTGCTTTTTGGATTCGATTGCGACGCTCGGACTTCCGGGAGACGGAATCGGATTAAATTATCATTTGGGATTGTTTAAACAGGAGTTTGAAAACAACCGGCAGAAGGAAGTACCGAATCCCTGGATTACAGGGAAAGACTGGCTCAGAAAAACAGATGTCAGCTATACGGTGCTGTTAGGTGGAAAAAAAGTACAGTCTGTGATGTATGAGATTGACGTGACAGGCTATGACAATAAATGCAATACATTAAAGCTTTTCGACCTGGATACGGTCGATGATTCGATTGTGCAGAATGGAACGATTTACTTTGATAAAGAAAATATTGCAAAGAATCTTACATTATTTTTGTATCCGGATGACAGTGACTATCAGGGACAGATGTTAAGAATCTATCAGCAGTATTTTATGGTCAGCAATGCAGCTCAGCTTATCATTGATGAGGCAGTGGCAAAGGGAAGTAATCTCTATGATCTTCCGGAGTATGCAGTGATCCAGATCAATGATACCCATCCGACCATGGTGATTCCGGAGATGATCAGACTTTTGACACTCCGCGGGATTGAAATGGACACGGCGATTGGCATTGTATCTAAAATGTGTGCGTATACGAATCATACGATTCTGGCAGAGGCACTGGAAACCTGGCCGATGCGGTTTTTAGACCGGGTGGTGCCGCAGCTGATTCCGATCATCAAGATGTTAGATGTAAAGGTCAGGGAAAAGTATCAGGATGAGAGAGTTTATATTATTGACCATGAGCAGAGAGTGCATATGGCGCATATTGATATCCATTATGGCTATAGTGTCAACGGTGTGGCGGCACTTCATACGCAGATTTTGGAGGACAGTGAGTTAAAGCCGTTTAAGGATATCTATCCGAATAAATTTAATAACAAGACAAACGGTATCACCTTCAGACGCTGGCTTTTGCACTGTAATCATGAACTTTCTGCTTTTATTACGGAAAAGATTGGCGAGGGATATAAAAAGGAAGCGACGGAATTAGAAAAGTTCATCGCTGCTGCAAATAATCCAGCTGATCTGGAACGGCTTCTTTCTATTAAAAAGGAGAAGAAGAAGGAGTTTAAAGAGTACATTGAAAAGAAGGAAGGCATTCAGGTAAACGAAGAATCTATTTTTGATGTACAGGTGAAGCGTCTCCATGAGTATAAGAGACAACAGATGAATGTGCTCTATATTATTTATAAATATATGCAGATTAAGGAAGGAAAGAAGCCGAAAACACCGATTACAATGATCTTTGGTGCAAAGGCGGCTCCGGCATATACGATTGCAAAGGATATCATTCATGCAATTTTGTGTCTTTCAGAAATTATTAAGAATGATAAGGAGGTCAGTCCTTATTTACAGGTGATCATGTTGGAAAATTATAATGTGACCTATGCGGAAAAGGTGATTCCTGCAGCAGATATTTCCGAGCAGATTTCTTTAGCTTCTAAGGAGGCGAGCGGTACCGGAAATATGAAATTTATGCTGAACGGTGCCGTGACTTTGGGTACAGAGGATGGCGCGAATGTGGAGATTCACGAGTTTGTCGGTGATGAGAATATCTATATCTTCGGTGAATCCAGTGATGCGGTGATTGAACATTACAGAAAAGCGGATTATTCTGCAGAGAGCTTTTATGACAAGGATCCGGAGATTGCAAAGTTAGTTGATTTTCTGATCAGCAAGGAGATGTACGCCGTTGGCAATAAAAAGAGCCTGATCCGTCTTTATATGGAGCTTTTGACGAAGGACTGGTTTATGACACTTCTCGATATTAAAGATTATATCCGTGTGAAGGAACAGGTATTTGAGGATTATGAAGACCGGAAAGCCTGGGCGGAAAAGATGCTTGTCAATATCGGAAAGGCAGGATTTTTCTCTTCTGACCGTACGATTGAACAGTATAATGCTGATATCTGGCATCTATAGGGAGCGGCAAAAATAATTTGTTATTCACTAAAAAGCCTCCGGCAGGGTGCACATAATGTAAAATACAAAGGAGCTTGATCGAATATGAAAATTTTGTCTCCTGTCCTTTTTCTGGTATTTTTAGGAGTTGTTTGTATCGGAACTGTTATTTTAATGAAGATTACAGAGCGTAAGTGGGGCTATACAGGAAAGAGAGAAAAGGAGCTTGAGAAGCTCCCGGAGGATTATATGCTTCGGAAAAGGAAGTAGGACGGACATTCTGCCCGGGGAGCAGGGTGTCCGGAAATAGCAAAAGAAAGGAAGGCTGTTATGAAAAGAATTGGTTTTTTAACAAGCGGCGGTGATTGTCAGAGCTTGAATGCGACAATGCGAGGTGTAGCAAAGACATTATATCAGGCATTTGATGAAATTGAGATTTATGGAATTTTAGAGGGATATAAAGGGCTGATCTATGGGAATTATAAGCTGATGGAACCGAAGGATTTTTCAGGTATCCTGACACTGGGAGGAACGATCATCGGAACCTCCAGACAGCCGTTTAAGAATATGAGGATACCGGATGAAAACGGATTAGATAAGGTCGAGGCAATGAAGGACAATTATAAAAAATGGGAACTTGACTGTCTGGTGATCCTTGGTGGAAACGGAACACATAAAACGGCAAATCTTTTGAGGGAGGAAGGCTGTAATGTGGTAACACTTCCGAAGACGATTGACAATGATATCTGGGGGACGGATATCACGTTTGGCTTCCAAAGTGCTGTTAATATCGCGACGAATGCGATTGACTGCATCCACACGACAGCGGCTTCTCATGGACGTGTATTCATTGTAGAAGTAATGGGACATAAGGTAGGCTGGCTGACGCTTCATGC
>CADBMH010000317.1 GCA_902795705.1 uncultured Lachnospiraceae bacterium
CATAAGAAAATCCACATCCTCATCGATCATATGCAGCATATGCTCTGCAATCTCAGGATCAAACTGCGTTCCTTTTCCTTTTCGGATTTCCTCCCGCACAACCTTCTGTGAAAGAGCATCACGGTAGCTTCTGTTCGAGGTCATCGCATCATAACAGTCCGCTACACAGATCAGCCTTGCTGTCTCCGGGATTTCATCACCCGCAAGTCCGTCCGGATATCCCTTGCCGTCATACCTTTCATGATGCCAGTGTGCTCCGATCGACAGTCCGGGCAGTTCCGAAATCCGGTCAAGAATCTCTGCTCCCTTTACGGTATGCTCCTTTATAATTTCAAATTCTGCATCAGTCAGTCTCCCCGGTTTATTGATGATCTCATTCGGTACTCCTATTTTACCGACATCATGTAGCATTGCCGCAAAGTAAATATCATTTACTTCTTCCTCATTTTTTCCCATCCGGACAGCAAGCTCCCTTGCATACTCCGCCACACGGTTCGAATGACCGTTTGTATAGGTATCCTTTGCATCGATCGCTCCCGACAGCGCATCGATGATCTGCACGGATAATCTTTGCAGCTTATGATAGGTCTTTGTAAGCGCCCTCGTCTTTCTGGTGACCTCCTCCTGTAAAAAACCCTGTAGATGCTTCAGTTCCATGATCCTGCGGATACGCTCTTTCATAATTTCCGCAATAAACGGCTTTCTGATAAGCTCCATCGCACCTGCCTGAAAAAGCTCCAATTCTGTTTCGTCATCATCATCTGCCGTCAAAAACACCACCGGAACCGCTGCAAGCCCCTCCATTTTTTTCATGCGTGCAAAGGTTTCCCGGCCGTCAATTCCCGGCATATTCAGATCCAGGATCACGATATCCGGAACTGTTTTTTCCATAAAGTTTAGCGCCTCTTCTCCGGAAGCCACTCCCTCAACACGATACTGGTCTTCAAATGTCATTTTGATCATCATCAGATTCACAGACTGATCATCAACCGCCAGCATCAGTGGCTGTTCCTTAGCATCCAGCGCTTTCTCCACCACTCTCGTAATCTCCTCCGGCATGCAGGGCTTTTTAATAAAATTTTTCGCTCCTAAGCGCACTGCTCTTTCGATATCTTCCTTTGAAGTAGATGCAGTAAGAAACATCACCTTTAAATCCGCAAGCATAGGAATCTGACGAATGCTTTTCAAGGTCTCAAGCCCATCCATCCCCGGCATTTCAATATCCAGAAGCAGAAGATCAAATTCCTGCTCTTTAAGAATCTTGATTCCTCTCTCTCCCGACTCTGCAGTAACCACCTGATAGCCCGCCTTTTCCAAAATATACTTTGTACTGAAAAGATTCATCTCCTCATCATCCACTACCAGTATTTTCTTCATATTCCCTCCATCCTCTCTGTTCCTATTCTACAGGGTACTCCAAAACATACCGCTCATATGCATTAATCACAGTAACCCCCTGATGCTCCGTCACCCGCTTTTGAAACGGATTATAGGAAAGATGCATATGACCGTGAACAAAATATTTCGGTTTAAACTTACGAAACAATCTATGAAAGCACTGGAAGCCCATATGAGGCAGATCCTTTCCGTCACCAATACCATAAGCAGGCGCATGAGAAACCAGTATATCAAGCCCCTTGTGCCTGTAGATCTGAAACTGCAGCACGATCGTCCGTACTAACATCTCCCATTCCGAATACTGAAACTTTCCATGATGATACCGCATGGATCCTCCAAGTCCGGCAATGCGTATTCCTTCAAATTCATAAACTCTGTCCTCAATGCTGAGACACCCCTCCGGTGGTGTATTCACATAGCAGTCATCATGATTTCCATGTACATACAATACCCGCCCTTTAAAAAAGGTTGCTAAAAAGGATAGGTACTGTGGCGGCAGATCGCCGCAGGAAATAATCAGATCAATCCCATCCAGTCTCGAAGAATCGAAATAATCCCAAAGAGCCGGAGCCGGTTCATCTGATATAAAAAGAATCTTTACCGTCTTCATGCCTCTTCTCCATTCTCTGTATCCGGCCGTTCCGAATCACTTTCCATGCCCTTTGCCTTTGCAATTCCCTGTACCTCAACGATGGTTTTCGCTTCATCCACCAGCTCATCAATCGTAGGAATAAAGCCGATCACATTATCCGCAAGCCAGTCCATGGTAACAATCTCTTCTGTTGAAATCCCATCCTTCTCACCGTGATAAACTGTTCCGGTATTCGTGGGAATGTCACCGGAAAACAAGGTAAATTCCCCTAAGCAGATTGATCTTTTCAACAGATCGATTAACTTTGCCGTCTCCTTCGGCAGCCGCTTTGAACAGATCACATCAATCATTCCCGAAGAAAGTCCCCACCAGTAGTTCAGGGATTCGTTTTTTCCCTTTGGCAGCTCCTGTTTCCATGTTCCGTTTAAAATGCTCTTTACGATGCGTTCATAAAACACACCCCAGTTCCACACCGGCATTGCCAGATTGCTCAGTCCCTCGTCCTCTTTGTTATAAAGTCCGAATCTGGCAGACTCATCATCCGGACGGATAAAATCTCTGCCCGATACAAAAGCCAAACCATAATCATCCCTGTTTTCCTGCCTCTCCTCCGACCTGAGCTTGGACCATTTCAGAAAAATCTTTGCATTTGGATTGACCATCTTCGCACCAAGCGCAAATGCATTAATGTTGGCAATCGTTCCGTAAATCGGATAATCCGCGATATATCCGATCTTGTCCGAAGGTGACATAACACCGGCGATCGCTCCGATCAGAAACTTCGCTTCATACAGCCTTCCGTAATAGGTTCTTAGGTATTTGCAGCTTGTATTTAAGGAACAATTTAATATCTTTAGCTTCGGATAGCTGATTGCATACTTCGTACTGGCTGCAAGTAAGCTCTGTGAAGTGGAAAAAATAACCGTATTTCCTTCTTTGATCGCTTTTTCGAAGCACTTATTTTCGGCTTCCGCGGAATCTGCCTGAAAATAGGAGCTGATTGAAACTTTATCTCCCAGTACCGCCTTTACATGATTGCTCCCCAGGTCATGACCATAGGTCCAGCTCGATGTTTCAACTGATTTATTATGTATAAAAGCAATTTTTAACGGTTCCGTGCTCAGTGGCAGCAGCAGCTTGACAAGTGGCTTTTTCTCTACATCCTGATCTGCATCCATAATGAGCTTCACTTCCGGCCTCTCCGGATAAAATGTAAAATCATTCCAGATAGCCTCTATTTCCTTTTCCAGTTCCTCCGGGCTTTTCGAAAGCATCTCTTCATACTCATAAATACCCAGATACAGTAAAAATGCATCTCCAAAGGTCAGTGAAAGCTTTTTTCCTCCTTTTTTTTCAAATGCCTTTGAAAAAAGTACATAAGTCGTATGAAACTGCTCTCTTTCCTCCTCTGTGATATTGCGATTCTCTCCGATCCCGATCCTCTCTAAAATTTTCTGATAATTCCCCGGCTGGCTGAAATTCAGATAATTGATCTGTGTCCGGTCATAAAACTCCATAAATTCATAATATATTCTACATTCATCGGAATCATCCTGCTTTGGAACCAGTCTTGTAACATATCCCGGTACCGTAACGGCATCACAGTATTTCAAAACACTGACTCTTTTATTGCCCTCCTCAATATAAAAGCGGTTCATAAACTCATATGCCTTGACCGGCTCCCTGATTCCCTCTTTAATATGCGCCTCATATAAATTACACCATTTCGTAGCAAACTCAGAATCAATCGGCAAAAGCGGCATAAAATTACTTGCAAACGCATTTGTCCTGCCTGCCGTCTTCGTACCGACAATCTGATCAATCGGAATCTCCACAAGTCCGAGTGTCACCTCGGAAACCACTTCTGTATAGGATAAAATCTCATCCAATACCTGAAGATATGGATACTTTCCCTGTGAAGTTTTTATCCGAAAATTTCTTACCCCCGCCTTATGTACCTTCTCATATAACTCATATGTCTCCATACCCATAATTCGTTCTCCCTTATCCAAATCTATTCTTTCTTATTATACTATCCACCCAAAATAAACACAAGAAAAAAGAACCTCTTATAAAGAAGTTCTTTTTCCAAATGTAATCCCACACAGCGTGGAAGACTATTTTACCATGAACATATAATTCTGATTCACCAGATAGAAACGCTCTCCCGGATTCAGAGGATATGCCACATTCGCCTGAAGCCTCGTTCCGTTTTCTAAAAAGGTTCCATTGGTTGAACCGGTATCCATAAGTACAATTCCGCCATTCTGTCTGTAAACAACACAGTGATTACCGCTGATGTTTTTATCTGTACTGCCAAATACCACCTGGCAGGCCGGCTGTCTTCCAAAGGTAATCCTGCCATCCGGTCCCGGTACATACGTCCGTCCGGCAACCATTCCGGATACGCCCTGAACGGATACCATACCTCCGGCACCCATCTGCCCCTGTGGCGCAGGCTGCGGTGGTATCTGCATTCCACCCTGCGGCTGAGGAGGCACAGGTGATCGGTTTCCTCCATAATTTCCGCCACCGGAATTATTTTTCTTTCCCTTCGATGCAAGTACAACGATGACCACGATCAAAATAATGACAACCAAAACACCTGCTGCAATACCAATGATCACAGGTGTACTAAGTCCCGACTTTTCCTCTGAAGAAACCTCAGAGGATGTATTTTCATTCGGTGCAGAGGTGACATTCTGATCATTCCCACTTCCCGTATCAGAACTTGAAGCATTTTCCGAACTTGAATCATCACCTGTTCCCTGATTTTTTTCATCAGAACCACCATTGTCCGTTATTCCGTCCGAAGTATACGGTACACTGTTATTATTTAAAAGAGGCAGTACCTCCGCCATGCTGACTGCATAGCGCATCTCTTTTCCGTTTGATCTGATATAATTTGCAGTAATACCGATAGCAACTCCATCCTCCGTTACCAAAGGACCGCCGGAATTTCCACTCCAGAATTCCGTATCTGTCTGTACCTCACGGACACCGGTACCGGACTGTGTCACTAACCGGCTGATCAAACCGGAGGTTACGGAAATATCCTTTTTACTTCTCTTAGACACTGCATCTTTATAGTCGTTATCAGAAAGCCCCGGAAAACCAAATGCGTATACAGCATCTCCCACCATATCATCCGTAGGTGCAGCTACAGAAAGAGGCTTTCTCTTGTCTGTCGCCTCCTCAATACGAAGAACGGCTACATCTGATTTTTCATTATAAGCAACCGGATATGCCTCAACAAAATCATTTTCATCAAAGTAGACGCGGATCACCGCTTTATCAAAATAGAAATAAATTTGTCCTGTCCACTGGTTATAGCATATGTATCTGCCCTTCTTCCCTTCCTGTGCTGCCAGATAATGCTGTATCACATGATGATTGGTTACAAGATACTGTGGGTTTTCACCTGCATTTCCGACAAAGAATCCACTCCCTGTCCAACCATCCTGGTAATTTTTGGTACCGACGTCCCGAAGGCTCTCCGCTACCATAACTACACAATCCCTGATTTCTGCCGGTGCTCCTGCACTCGCTTTCGAAGCACTGATAAAAATTCCTGCTCCGATCAAACAGAACATGACCAGAAACATCGAAAGACTTCTTATCAGTTTTTCCCTCAAATTGTTCATCATAATTCTCCTCCTTAATTTGTTTTATTTTACCATGCATCATCCGACCATGAAGATGATGATTTCTTTTTCTTCTTCTTCGTCGTTGTGCTTGATTTCTTTGATGAAGGCCTTTTTGTTGCCCTAACAACAGGTCTTTTCGTCGGCTTTGGCGTCGGCCTCGGTGTCGGCTTTGGCGTCGGCTTCGGGCCCTTACTCAGTGTTAATGTCACTGTACTTTCCCGAATATTATGATTCGTTGTCTTCTCCGAAGGATTTTGGGCACAAACCTTATCCTTTGCAACAGAGCTGTATTCCTTTGTGCTGTTTGCCTTCACATGTTCATTCACCAGCTTATTCAGTTCTTCCTTCCCATCCTTGATACTCGCCCTGCCCGCAAGCTCTTTATATATCTTATCTCTGACCTCTTTTAATGTCAGTCCCTGAAAACCTGCTAAGGATATCACATAGTCCGTCTTTTTTCCAAGGGAAACACCACAGTTGATCTGCTTTAGCGTATCAAGATCTACCACCTCTCCGGCAGCCGGCTCCTGAGCGATCACCCTGCCGTAAGACTGTGCATCATTATAAACAGGAGCTGCAAAGGTTACACTTAACCCATACTGTTTGAAATATGCTTCTGCCTCTTTTGTTGTTTTTCCAACAACACTTTCCAACGCTATATGCTTACTGGTTGCTACTACAATTTCCAGTTTCTCATCACCAATCGGTGAACCCGGCGAAATATTCTGACTTAGAATTTCCTCTACTGCGGTATTTTTATCATACTTATAGGTAATCTTAATGTCCTTTGTCTGATCCAGAGTAATCCCCGCCTCCTTGAGCTTATCAGACATTTCATCGAAGGCAGTCCCCTCCAGTCGTATCATTTTTGCAGAACTATCCACCACCCCGGCATCCGTAACGACCGCATTCTTTTCTTTTGTTGTCATAACAATCGCCGCAATACCACCGCCAATGATACATAATACAGCCACTAACATTGCAGCCTTAGCCGCAACAGGCAGCCGCATAAAAAAACCACCTTTTTCCTTCTTCTCAGCAGGAAGAATCCACTCCGGCTCATATACAGGTTCAAAATCTCCCCCTCCAAGTACCTCCATAAACTCTTCCGCACTCTGCAGACGATGCTCCGGCTTGACATTAAGGCATACCATTATGCCAAGCTCTGCTTCTTCCGGTATCTCTACCCCAAGCTCAGAGGGAGTAGGAATTTTTTCATTTCGTATCCTCTCATTCGCCGGTGCAGGCTTTTTGCCGGTCAGCATCCGATAGAAGAGTGCCGCTACCGCATAAAGATCTGTATACGGTCCCTGTTCTGTTTTACGGCTGTACTGTTCAATTGGAGCATAGCCGCTTTTTAATATGATCTCTGTCTGCGTGCTGACATTATCTGCAGTCGCATGAATTGCCGCACCGAAGTCAATCAGCTTAATGATTCCTTCCTTTGTAATAAAAATATTATCCGGAGCAATATCTCTATGCAAAACTCCTCTTTTATGGACATCTTTTAATGTATAGAGAACCGTAAGAATTACCCGGCGGCACCATTCATAATCGCGTTTATTGCCACTCTGCTTCAAAATGGTTTTTACATCCATTCCCTCCAGATACTCCATGACAATATAACCGGTTCCATTGGCTTCAAAGACAGAATACACCTTAACAACACCTTTGATATCCTGCAATTCGGCAACACTCCTTGCCTCCTTCAAAAACTGCTGCAGCCCGTTCTCAAAACGTTCCTCACCGGTTCCCTGAGCTCCGGCAACCGTTACTCCGTCTCCGTCTCTGCCGCAAAACTGTCTCGGATAATATTCTTTGATCGCTACTTTGGATAAAAGTGTTTTGTTCCAGCCTATATAGGTATGACCAAAACCACCGGAGCCTATCGCTTTCCCAACGATAAACTTTCCCTCTAACTCCGTTCCGGGCGGCAAAAACTGCTTTTCAACTGTCCCTAAGTCCAGATCAGCACCACAGTGAGGACACTTCGTATACTTTCCGTCCTCAATCTGCTCCATACAAGTATAGCAAAAACCCATCATCTCACTCCTATCTGTTTCTATTCTGTCTTTTCTATTTCTCCGATTCTCCACCTGACGGTTTTTCCGGCTTTGGCGTATCTTCCACCGGCTTTTCTGTTGGTTTTTCTGTTGGTTTTTCCGTTGGCTTTGCAGTTGGTTTTACCGTCGGTTTTGCTGTTGGCTTTTTCGTTGCTTTCGGTTTTTTCGTTGCCTTGGGCTTTTTTGTTGCCTTTGCCTTTTTCTTCTCTGACAAACTCTTTTTCGCCTTCGTTGACTGACTCTTTTTCGTATTCGTCTGCTGCTTTTGTAACGAATCATTTCGATTTGTTATAGCCTGAGCTGTCGGCTCCGGTGTTTTCTTCGCCTCCATGGTAACAAGAACCGTATCTCCTGCTTTAAACAAAACATCCTTCGCAGCAATAGAAAGCTTCTTTTTTTGCTTTACAGCAACGCCGGTAACCATTTCTCCTTTTCCTTTGGTCTTCACAATCACACCTTTTAGTTCTCGGAGCTTCTTTAATAATCCATCCGCATCCTCTGTCGAATAGGTTATCGTCTTACCGACCACCGTAAAAAGTGCACCTCCGGTTTTATCTGAACTGTAACGCTCTCCCGGCTTCACTGCCTGCGAAACAATATATCCGGCTCCGTATTCCTTTGACAACGAATAATACTCTTCGTTCACCGGAAGCTTATCTTTTGCAGTATTTGCCCTTACTTCCTTTTTCCCGTCCTTTGTATAAGTATCTACCTTAAACGAAACATCTTTGACATATGTCCCGACATAATCCTTCATAGCTTCAATCCAGTATATATCACCTGTATATTGAAAAATATTCTTAATATCCGCAAAAACAAGAAATCTTTCGTCATTTGCCTCTGACAAAAGCTGTCCGGGCGTAATCTCGGTTCCATCCTTTAACTCTATCTTTGCAAGTTCTCCATATGGCTTTGATCTCGGCTCTTTCGATGCCTCTCCCATATAAATCTGCTCTTTCAATTCCTCATTAAAAAGATATTGTGAGGCAACCCAGCTTCTGACAACACGATACTGTGCACGCTTCGATGTGAGCACAGTGCAGCCGATTTCAATCTTCCCGTCAGACCTTACTGTCTCATCCCCTATAGAGCGAACCTCTGTCCCCGGACTCACTGTCTGATCCACAATTTTTTCCCCGTCTGCCTCTATATCAAAAATAATCTCCGGTTTTAATATAAAGCCATCTTTTTCCACCTCGGAAACTGCTTCTTCATAGGATGCAAATTTTGTCAGATCAGGTACCTTCACCGTTTGCTCCGATATGGTTCCCTGATCTACCGGTTTTCCTCCGGAATTTCGATGTGTTACTGCGGCAATACCTCCGACGGCCAGTCCTAACACCAGAATACCTGCAATGGCAGCAGGAATCCACCTCTTCTTATCTTCCGATGACGATTCTTTCCTCCGAATCCTGCGCTTTGTATCCGAATTTTCAAGTTCCTGTAAAAAAGCCCCCGCTGATACGGTTCTGTCCTGTTTATGTACATGTAACGCATTCATCAGAGCATTCTGAACCGAAGCTTGGATCTCAATTCCAAGCTCTTCCGGAGTCTTAAGCTCATCCTTTAATGCCCGGTCTGCAGCCTCCGCAGGCATTTTTCCTGTAATCATGCGATACATAACCGCAGCCAACGCATATACATCTGAAACCGGTTCCTTAAGCTTCTCAACACGGTACTGCTCCTCCGGCGCATATCCCCGCTTTATAACAGCAGCAAGACTTTTTGAGCTGGCAGACATTTCATAGCTGCTCACTCCGAACCCAAACAGCTTTAATCGGTTTTCCCTCGTCACAAACAGAGTATCCGGTGCAATATCTCTATGTACGATTCCATGCTCATGAAGTACCGCCATACCGCTTAACAGTTCACGAAACATCTCCACCACTTTGTCAGCAGAAAAATGTACCCCTTCATCAAGCTGCTCCTGTAAGGTCTGCCCCTCCAGATATTCTGTGACCACATAACCGGTATCGTTCTCCGAAATGCATTCGTATACCTGTGCAATTCCCGAAAGTCCCTGCATTTTTTCCAAAGCAGATGATTCATTTAAAAAGAAGATCAGTCCTTTAGAAAACTGCTCTAACGCATCCCCTGAGTAAATGGTTACCTTGCTTTCTCCACCGGAGCGCATAGAATAATCTCCCGGCAGATATTCGTTGATCATAACCTTTCTTCCATGCTCAGCATCCATACCGATATATGTTGCCATTCTGCCGGAATAACCAAGACCTTTTCCGACAATATATTTCCCTGCTAAAATAGTACCGGGGCGAAGATAGCATTCCTCCGTCTGCTTCCCTTCATTAAAGCCACAGTATGGACAGGTCACGACATGATCATTGATTTCTTCCATACAACCCATACAAAATTTCATATTTTTTCACACCCTTAGCACAAAGCACCCCATAAGGTTGCTTTTGCCCCTTAAAGAAATAGTTTAATAACAACTCCTTATCAAATAGCAATCCTTCTCGTTTTCTAAACGCTTTAACAGCACAGACGGCACTCCGCTGTATTCAAAATAGCTTTCTGCCGCTTCCTTCCTGATCGGCATCTCTGTCGTCGCGTCTCCCTCTGCACCATAATTTGTCTGTGCTGCCTTACCAAGCAGCGTCCATAAAAGCCTTTCACAGGCAAGACGCTCTGACTTGCCCGACTTTGCAGAGATACTGTAGCAATTCGTATAACGTACCTGAATCCTATCGTTATTCGTTAACAAAAATATCTGCCCGTTTTTCAGTCGTGATTTATTGTTCGGATCAACATCATTATATCCCGGCATAAAAGCTCTTGCTCCCATTCCCGCAATCATGCCCTTGCCATAAATATTCAAAGGTCCTGCCAGGCTTTTTTTTGCCACTTCCTCTTTTTCCACATTCAATTTGTTTTTCGTATTTGTAACTGCTGCATTTTCCTCAATCGTTCCATCCTTCTTACTTGCATCCGGATTTAAAAGAAGTGTAAAATAAGTCATGAATGGTTCCCGGATAGAAAAAATTTCCTCCTGAGACTCGAAAAGCTCCTGTGCTTCGACCGCATCTCCCTCATTCTTTTCTCCACTCAGATATACGCTTTTATGATTCGGATTCTTAGGATTTTCGATATCAAACGCATAATAAAGCAATACATCCAATCTGGTCGGTATACTCTCCGCCGAAGAAAAATACTGCTTATATGTTTTTTCCGACAGAAAATAGTACTTGCTCTGATCCAATGCATCATATACAGAATCTTTTAAATTAACGGTATCATATTTCTTCAGATCCACTCCGTCACTGATGAACATATCCGGCATCTGCTCTGTATCTTTGACCTTTTCAAGCTCCTCCGGAAGATTATCCTTTACCTCTACTATGACCTTGGATACATTTCCATTATCCTGTATGATTTCCGCTGTTTTCTCATCCATACCGTCTCCGACCTTCGTAAACTCCCCGCCGGATCCATCGCTGTCATTTCCCGCAACAAGCTCTAAATCCTGTTTCGTCTCCTCGTCATCTACCCAGATTGTAATTTCCGTTCCCTTTTCAATACTTTCACTAAGCATCGGATTACTCCGTTTTGAAAGCGTGATTCCCAACACGACAGCAAGCCCTAATACAACTACCCCGGCTGCCGCAAGTCCAAACCGCCATATATGCATATGCTTTCTTTTCTTCGCCTTCGTCGCAGGATATTCTGCCATCCTTTTTTTATCTAACGACTCCTCAAGTTTTGTAATGCTTTGTATCCTAAGTGACGGATCTACAGCTAATGCCTCCATGATCGTCCGGTCAAGATTCGCTTCCAGCTCTATCCCAAGCTCTAAAGGAGACTTTAGCCCATCTTCTGCTTCGCGTTCAGACGCGGCAATCGGTTTCTCACCGGTGATCAAATGGTACAAAATCGCACCTACCGAATAGATATCCGAATAATACCCCGGCTTCTCATTCGGTCTGTATAACTCCGGCGCAGAATACCCTTCCTTCACCACCATATCTACCTTAATATCTCCGGTATCCGTAAGAAAATAGGCAGAGCCGAAATCAAAAACCTTCATGGAAAGATCTTCCGAAATAAAGATATTATCCGGACTGATATCACGATGAATGATTCCCTCCGCATGAATTTTCTTTACCGCACTGATCAGGGGGCGTATAATATTTACCGCATCTGCAGGCTCTGTTTTCCCCCGTTCACTCAGATACTTCTTTAAGAGCGTTCCTTCAATATATTCCATGACGATATAAGCAGTCTGATTCTCCTCAAAAAAGTCATAGACATTGACAATATCCTTTGCCTTACCAAAGCGGGCAATGCTCTGTGCCTCTGTCATAAACCTTTTTAAATGCGCCCGGTATCTTGCCGCCTGCGCTCCCGACTCGATCCGAAGCTCCCGTTCGCCCTGGCGTCTTCCTGCCAGTCCGGTCGGGTAAAATTCCTTGATCGCCACCACTACTCCTAACATACTGTCATAGCAGCGGTATGTAATCCCGAAACCACCTTCTCCGATGACCGGTCCCACGATGAAATGATCGGAAAGCACAGTTCCCGGCATAAGATGATGCGCTTTTTCAGGCGGTGTACCCTCCACATGTCCGCAAAACGGACATACTTCATACTGCCCCTTTACTTTAAAACAGAACATACACAAATCGTTCATGGTCTTTCCTCTCTCTGTCTGAACTGATACTAATTACTCTTCATACTTGATAAAATCGTATTCCAGTTAAAGCTGTCATTACATAAAGACATGAATACAAGATCGACATCACCGACAGTAATCTTATCATACGGCTTAATAGGAACCGGAGTAAGCACAACCTCATCATTATGATATACAAGACTGCTTGAATCTCCCGGCTGTACTAAATACAAATGCTTCTTCGGCTCATATACTACAATAGCATGACGGCTTCTGGATACACTTTTATCCCCGACTAACGCAACATCCATATCCTCACCGCGTCCGATAAAGTTTCTTCCCGTCACAAGCCGGAAATCCTCTCCGATATGTGCTCCGTTGATTGCGATCAGCCATCCTACGCAAGGCGCAGAAACACCAACATTTTTCTTCTCCGTTCCCGCACCTGCCGGTGCACCTGCACCTTTTGCTGAAACATTACCTGCCACCTCAGAAAACAGATCATCCATAAAAGCCATTGTATGATCATCATCTTCATCCTCTGCAGGCACATTTGCCTGAACATTCTGTTCCTGTGCATCAAATAAGTTCTCTGTGATATCATTCTCCGGCATCAAAGGAACCGTTGCATCGATCGGCTGCATCGGCATAACCGGAGCAGGCATCGGCATCGGAGCCGGAATTGGCGGCGGTGCCATCTGCGACATTGCCGCAGCAGCTCCTGCACCGACATCCTCTGAATAAAACTCCGTTACACTGTCATCCGTATTTAAGCCGTTTGCACAATGCGGACAGCTTGCATACTTCTCCCTGTCATAAAAATGTCCATTCTCACATCTGCATAAATTCATAGTTCTTTTCCTCCTCATAAAAGCTGCCACAATGTGGCTTTATTTTTGAAGCTGTGTTTCCATATATTTCATCAGAACCACAGAAGTGTTATCCTGTGACTTCGTATTTCCGTGTATAGCCACCTCTACAAGCTGTTTCGCACCATCCTCCATCGAAATCCTGTCACTGATGAGAATCTGTCTGATCTGACTGTCCGTCAGAGTTTTTGTCACTCCGTCACTGCACAATAAAATCGTATCTCCATAATATAACGGAATCGGCGAGGTTGAAATATCCATTAAGCTGACATCTCCAATCCCCAGGAAGCTGATCAGTGCCTCCTTCTGTCGTTTTGCCGCATATTCTTCCTGTGTGATACTCCCCTCTGCAAGCATCTGGGTAAGTCTTAGATCATAATTATGATCTCTTGTCAGTCTTTGCAGATTTCCGTCATGTAGCAGGTAGATCCTGCTGTCACCGACCGAAGCCCAATAAAAATGATCATCCTCCACAATAACGGCAACCAGTGTTGTTCCTGAGCCACGTCCGTTTTCCTTCGGAAATTGATAAATCGTCCGATCCGTCGCTGCAATACCTTTCTTAAAAAATGCCGGAATATTGATATTCGGTTCATTTTCTATTTTTCTAAACGCCTGTACAATCATCTCCAATGCCGTTTTACTGGCCCTGCCACCGTCTGCCATTCCTCCCATTCCGTCACAAACAATCCCTAAGCTTCTCGTTGTCTTGTTTGCCGCAACCTTCTTTGTAGGTGTTACATAAGCTGCATCCTGCTGATACTCACGGTTACCGGTATCCATATAGAAGCAGGTGCGTATCTCCGGTATGGTCCGTACTCTGGCGGTAACCGGAACATCTTCCGCAGGGCTTTTTAAACCTTTTTTCCCGAACAACCTATATCACCTCCAAATAAAAAATATATCTTCGCTCACCCGTCTGCAAATAAAACCATTCGTTCCGTCTCAGTCTTACACTTTGTCCGTTTTTCAATTTTCCTTTTGATGTGTAGGTTCCGTTTCTGGAACTGTCCGTTACATAAAATTCCCCGTCACCCGCATTAAACCAGACTACACAGTGTTTTCCGCTGATCTGCCTGTCGTTCAGGCAAATATCATTTTCAGAAGTATTTCTTCCGATCATTAACTTCCCGTTAATAAACGGCCACTCCTGCAAGTGCTCTGTCTGATCGGAATACTGCAATACCAGATAGACCTCCGCATTTTGCTTTCTCGGAACAGTCTGCTGCGATCCCTCCGTCACCCTCACACCGGGAATCGTCTTTGGCTCCTCCTTCAGCGCTACAGTAGCAATGCCCGATTCCATATTCCTTATAAACTCTCTGACATCCTTTGGTCGCTTCTGCCAATCTGTTTCAAGCGCACGCATGATTGCCGTTTCCACCTGCATGGATAACTGAGGAACAAATTTTCTTAACGGTACCACATCTTTTCCCAATTCTCTTTCCGGCGCCCCCGGAATCTTTTTTCCAGTCACCATATAATAGTAAGTTGCCGCAAGCGAATATATGTCAGTCCAAGGCCCTTGCTTTCCGCTTTTTGAATACTGCTCAATGGGTGCAAAGCCCGGCTTTACCAAAACAGACAAACTATTTGGTACATCCAGAGCATATGCTCTGGTCGAACCAAAATCAATTAATTTGAAATGACCATCATTCTGCCTGATAATATTATCCGGACTGATGTCACGGTGTAAAAGCATGGATCTATGGATTCCGTATAATGCCTCCGAAACCTCACTAAGCATAAACCCTGCCTCTCCCGGAGAAAATACAACACCCTTCTCCTTCATATATTTAGAGAGTGTTTTGCCTTCTATGTATTCCATAACCATATAGACCGTTCCATACAGATCAAAGAAATCCCAAACCTTTACAATTCCTTTTTCATTTTGAAGCGTTCTGAGCAGATTTGCTTCCTCAATAAAAAGCTGCATACCATGCTCATAATGGCTGAGAGCATCCTGATTCGGTATAATTTCTTTTGTCTGTATTTCCCTCTCTGACCATTCTGCCGGAAAATATTCCTTCACGGCACACCGTCTTCTGTATGTATTATCATATGCCAGATAGGTCACACCAAAACCACCCATCCCCAAAACCCTTCCGATCAAATAGCGTCCTCTTAACCACTCACCCTCGGGCAGTGCACGCGTTTTTCTCGGTTCAGTCTGATATCCACATAACCTGCAGACCCCCTGCATATATCCTTCAGAATGAAAACAGTTCGGACAAAAAGCTGTCATAGGCAAAACTCCTTCCCTTCCTTAGGATTTCAAACCTTCCAAAACATCATCCTTTATACCCCTGGCACAAATCAGCCGTTTTCGGCTGATTTTGCACCATTAATAAATAGTTTGAAAGTTTACTTTCAAACTTTCGATGCTGTACGCTCAATCGAATCAAAACTTCTCTGAAAAGACTGAACGCAAAACTCTTCTCTTCCTGCTCCGATCCGGTCTCCTTCGGAAAGCATCCGTCTTCCGCTTAACCGTACTCCGTTGATAAAGGTCCCATTTGTAGAATTCAGATCCTCCACATAGCATCCCATCTTTGTGACTTCAATGACAAAATGCTGCTTGCTCAGCTTATCATCATCAAAGAAAACCTCACATATATCAGAGCGCCCCACAAAAAAGCTACCTTCCACATCCCACTGTAATTCCTTTGTCAGTCCTTTTCCATCCGTGACCGTTAATGTAATCAGACGACTATCCGCCATATTGAGATCATCCGGATTTGTCTCCATCCTGATTACTTTTTCATTTTTCTTCTTTAAAAGTATAATAACGATGACAAGTCCGAAAATAAACAGAAGCGCAAGTAAAAGTACCCATGAGTATTCCTGAAATAAACTTTTATCCTCCTGTTTCTCTTCCTGCACCTCATCTTTTTCTGTTAATCCCGTCTTCACAGTAAAGCTCTTTTCTGTTTCTTCTATTGCGTTTGCTTCCTCCGAAGCATCTCTGAGACCGGAAATCTTAAGCATATACTCTCCGTCATACATCTTCTCTTCCGTTGTAATCACAACGTTTTTTTCTGAACTCCCGTCTCCGGCAGAAGGAATCTCAACCTTTTTAATCCCCCATGATTCCTCTGCTGCCTTTCCATCCTTTACGCGGAAAATCTTATAATTTGCCTGATTTAAAAGATCATCTTTATTTAATCCGTTCTCATCACGAATGGTAAATCCGATCTTACTTGCACTCTGCACCGTGATATCGGATAACTCAGGAGCTTCATTGTCACTCACATGACTAAAATAGCCGATTGAAGACTTTTTCGACTCCTCGGATTTTCCATTTGTTTTTATTAATGTCAATGCTGCATTAGAAAGTGTTCGGTTTGAGTTCGACAACAGATTTACAATAAAGGTCTTTTCCCAAAGCCTGTTCTGCAGCGTCTGAAATGCCTGATCTACCGCACTCGCTTTATTTCTATGGGAAATATCACTTCCTCTGACCATACGGTCATTTTCGCCCATTGTATTCAAAATCCGCTTTGTCATGGCAATCTTGGACTGATTTCCTTCCCCGGAAAGCCCATAAGCCAAAATAATACCATAAACCGGTATCGCCGCATTTTTTACATTAGAAAAGGTAGTTTTCGGATCATTTTTGCTGCCGGTAGAGTCATCTTCTCCATCCGTCAGCAGGATTAAAACCGTCCGTGTCCCGGAAGGCATAGACCTTCCCGTGATTTCATTAATGGAACGATAAAGGACTGTCTTTTTTCCGTCCCTTTTAATCGCCTGGATTTTCTTGATATCAGACTGCTCTCCGTCACTGCGTCCGGCATTTTCCAATACCGTAACCTTTCCTTTATTCGGACTTTCAACACCTACCGTATAGATATCCATCCTGTCTTTCTCTCTTTTCGATATCTTCTTGCGAAAAGCCACCAGATTCTGTTTCACTGCCTGAAAATGTTCTTCACTGACAGAACCGGAATTATCTAAAAGAAAAATATATCGTATTTCGGCATCGTCCTCTGCAGCCAGCTTGGTAGCTCCCTCCTGAACCAAATCTACCGAAGCAGGATTTCCACCCTTATCCGAACCATTAAGCAATCCCTTAAATGTCGTCTTCGTATTTACATTTCCCTGCACATATGCTTTGATCTTCGGTGCATTAATATCAACCTGTTCAATAAAAACTGCAGCACTTGCAGACTGAACCGGTACAGCCAAAAGAACCGCACAAATACACAGTAAAACGGAGCTCAACCGAAACACACTTTTTTTACGCGATATGAACTGCTTCGCTCCCCCGCAGCCCTTCTTTCTCATCCATCGATCCATATCTTCCTCCCGTCTGTTATCCCGGAGTCCCGCCAGACTTTATCAGCTTTCCTGTCTGGAAGGACATTTCCAATAACCGGACCAACACACTAGCTTTTCACAGTCTTTTTCGCCCAGGCACTCTTGTACTTCTTTGTACTGTCGATTGCCTGCACCTTGATTGTATATTTCTTTTTCTTCCTGATCGTATTAGAAAGTTTTGTCTTTTTTGTCAAAGGCAGGATTGTGGTTTTCACACCATGCTGTTGAATACTGACTTTATATTTTGATGCCCCCTTTACTTTGCCCCACTGTATTGTCATGCGTGAACCCTTGATCTTCACTTTGAGCTTTGGTTTTCCAATTCCAACCTTTAATGTCAGAGTCGCAGATGCACCATAATATTGCGAGGTATCCGGTGCTGTAACCGTTATTTTGGTCGTTCCTGCTTTTTTTAAGCTCACCTTCACATAGCTTCCGTACGATGTCACAGTTGCCACTTTCTTGTTGCTGCTAGTGACATTCAGCATCGTATAAAAATCACCAGACGGATACAGGTAAAAACTGCCATCTCCCACAACTTTCTTCATAGAAGCAGGTACATGAACCGTTTGTGCCGTTTGTGCCGTTTTCACCGATGGCGCTGCTGTCGGCACTGCAGATGAGCCTGAACCTGAGATAGGATTTGTATAAGTTTCCTGAAAAACAATCCTCGAAACCTTTTTGGCAATAGCCGAACGGACATGAATCGCATACATATAATTCTCGTCCATAGCTACATTCGTGGCACCAAAAAGCCCGTCAATATCATCTTCTATCTGCTCATTTAATACATTTCCCGAACTGTCATAAAAGATTGCTATGCTCGCCCATGTAGTATTTTTTCCACTTCCCAAAGAAATCATATTAAAATTCACATATAAAATATAATCTCCGGCTCCCGTTTCCGTATAAAAATCATAGTTGGTTATCTTTGCCTGCATGGCATCCTCTAACATACATCCCATGCGGTTCGGGATCTGTATGTCTACATGATCCCACAGATCAGCCGTCCGTTTCACAGGTAACGCATTCAGATTCGTATAATGCTCCTGAAAAACAATCTTTGCAACCTTATCCGCATAAGACACAGGTACAAAGATGTTTGACGAATAGGTTTTATCTAACGAAAGATTTCCACTATCCCCCGACTGGAAATAACCGTGCTCATACTGATTCAAAAGATTGCCATCTGCATCATAAAAAAGCGCTGTACTGGTGAAACTTTTGTTTCCTTTTGTACCTAAAGAAGTCAGCTTGTAATCAATATGCACCTGATAAGAACTGCCATTCTCCTGATAATCATAATTAACAAGCTTTGCCCTCATTGCATCATCATACCGGTCTCCTAATGAATTTGGAAAGATGATGCCTACCCCTTTCCATGGCTTTTCAATGGCAGCCTGTACATATTTCTCTCCCGCCAGACCTCCGCTTCCAAATAGAACTCCAAGGAACAAGGCCGTGGACATGATGATACAGATTCTTTTTTTTCTTTCTCTTTTCCTGTATATGTTCATATGTGTTTCCTCCCGACATCATCAGGTAGACATAAATTTCAATCCTATCAGCTCTTCACGGTCTTTTTCGCCCATGCACTGCCGTATTTTTTCGTACTGTCAAGCGCTTTGACCTTTATGGTGTATTTCTTTCCTTTTTTCACTATATTTGAAATTTTTCTTTTTGATGTTAAAGGAAGTGTCGTTGTCTTCACTCCATGCTGTGTGATGCTGACCTTATATTTCGCCGCACCCTTTACCTTATTCCAGCTGATGGTCATTCGGCCATTTTTCACCTTTACTTTAACCTTCGGCTTGCTGCAGACCACCTTCACCGTCACGGTCTTAGAAGCCGCCTTATATTCTGATGTCGCCGGCGCAGAGATCGTAATCTTTGTCTGTCCCGGCTTTTTCATATCCACTCTGCCATAAGAACCGAAGGATGTAACATTTGCCACGCTTGTATTACTACTCTTAAAACTTAAATAGGTAAAGATATTTCCGGTCGGAATGATATTAAAGCTTCCCGACCCCAATGTCTTTGTCATGCTGGATGAGACATTGATGGACTGGGCAGTCGTTCCCGAACTGCTGCTTCCTGAACCACCCGTAGAAATTTTTGTACAGCCCGAACGATACCATGAATAGGTCCCGTTTCCGTCCGGACGCACCAAAACATAATATACATATGCCCCATTCATCGCCGCAGTCACATCAAAGGATACCGATGTTCCCTGTTTGATCATGGTACTCTTCGACCATATACCATAATCATCATAAATATCATCAATAGATAAAAGTGTATCACTGATACAATATGTAATAGACGCCCCCGAATCAGAAATACTCAGGGCATCAAAAGAGAATGTATTCCCGACATTTCCTGACCAGGTTTCCGGCATATCCCTGTGAATCGTAAGATTCGCACTATATGTATAGTTTGTACCACTGTTTGTCTTTGCGGAAAATGTTACGGAATAAACCCCTGGATCTAAGGTGTACTCCATATAATAATATTTAGATGTACCTCCGGAACTGTCACTGGCACTTTTTACCGTCGAACCACTGCTGTTCTTTATCGTTAAATACGGACTATATAAATATCCTCCATCCGGACTTCCGATTACAATATATACCGTATCTCCGTCAATATAATCATTATACGAATCTGCTGCAGCAAGAGCAGAAGCATCCATATCCCCGTTCCACTCATCTGTCATCTTACCAATATAGCTGTACGCCGAAGCATTCGCGGCATTTCTGACCGCCTCATCCGGGCTGATGCAGCTTCCCCACATAACGCTTAGAAACAATACTGCTGCCGTCACGAACCATTTGCGGATATCCTTCCTTTTTGTCATTTCCATACTCCATTCTCCTTTCCTTCTCTTTCACCTTTGTTGCTGCTGCCACATTGATTCATGTTGACCAGCGGCTCCATGTGGCACTCGCACAATGCCAGTTCAAGCAAGCTTGACTGTCATTTTGCTCATTTTATTCCATACTCAATCACACACAAAACATATATAATGTTCATCTTAGCAAAATATATATCTCGTTTCTATAAAATGATAGAATCTGGCACTGCCAAAATTTATCATTTTACCATATTTTACCATATCTTGATAAGATTAGCAAATTCTTCTTTTCCTCTAATCTCCATTTGTCGAAGCATTTCGAAGTAATATAACCCCTGCTGCAAGCGAAACGATCATGATGCCAAAATAAAGAAAGATATATTGATCCAAAAAGCGTTCCACTCCCTGCAGTCTGTCACCGTAATACATCACACAGACTGCCGTGGCATTATTCAAAAAATGCACCAGCATGGAGGTAAGAAGACTGCCGCTTTTATATACCATATAGCATAAAAACGCTCCTAAAACAGCCGTACCCGGAAATCGCACAAAGCTCATATGACTGATACCAAATAGAACGGCAACAAATAAAATCGACACCGGAACCGAAAACTTCTCTAAAAACGCCCGCATCAGATAACCGCGAAACAAGATTTCCTCGCAGACCGCCGGCAAAAGGGCGATCAAAAGAACTGCTGCCGGGAACGGAACCCCTTTGATAATCAGTTCAAACTGCTCCGATACCGCAGAGGACTGCGAAGGGAAGAAATGCTCTAAAATCCCTCCGATCCAGGAAGTCAGAAGATAACCTCCCGCAAATACCAGAAGCGCTCCACAGAGGTGGAGAGGCTTTGGCAGTCTGATACTGTAGATTTTTTTATAGTCTCCCTTAATATAAATCGTTGCAAGCACCGGAAGCAAAAGAACAAATCCCTGTTGGATCAGAATGCCGGCCTGCAGGTTCTTAAGCGTTGCCAGCCCGCCGATATAGGTCATTGCAAGCAGAACGATCACTAAGACAAGCACCGCTTCCTGCGGTGTCGGCATGGATCCTTTCTTTAAATTTTTCCTGCGTTCAAAGAGCTTCATCCCCGTCGCATCTCCAAACAGAAGATTTTCACTCCGGTAAATAGACGCTAAAAACATAACCGTGATCATTGCATAGAGGATATTACTGAAAAGAACAATGAAAATCAGCGAAAAATTATATTTAAATACTAAAAGGTCTTTGATCAGGAGACAGATATTCGCTACAGGAATAAGTGCCATCTTATAGTCCAGCACGACATTCGGGATAAACCCGATATAGCCGACAAACATGATCACGAGCATGAGCGGCGTGATATAATTATTCGCCTCCTTAAAGCTTTTCGCAAAGGAACAGACACACATAAAAATTGCACTGATAAATAATGCAAATGCCGAAATACAGATCATCGCGATCAAGACCGCAGGGATAAAATCCGACAGATGCAGTCCTTTTACACTGTCCGACATAGAAGCTATCGTAGCATACAGATACGCTATAATGCCCCCGATCGACAGCACATTGATCAATACCGATATCAATGACAAGGTAGCCACTGATAAGAACTTCGATGTGATCAGTTCCATATTTGAAATCGGCAATGTCAAAAGTGTCTCTAAAGTTCCTCTCTCCTTTTCCCCGGAGGTCGTGTCGATTGCCGGATAAGTCGCACCCATGAGAATGCTGATGATCAGCATAAACGGAATGACCGTCCCCAGAATATTCCCAATCGAGCTTTCCCTGCTTGATAAGTCCTTCCCTTCTGATTTCACGGGATTAATCAGATAATCCACATTTAGTCCGGTCTCTCCCGCCCTCTTAACAGAAAGCTTCTTCCGGAACGCCTCAAGCTCCTCCTTATACATCGAAAGACAGTTATTCGAATTGGTCACTGCAGACAGATAGGAAATCTGAAAGGTATAATTGCCGCTCTGCTCCTTTACTTCAATCACAGCATCAACCTTTTCTTCCTTTAATTCAGCTTCAGCATTTTCAGCTGAAACCACCTCAAAGACATAATCGAGCTCATCTTCCTCTCCTGCGATAAACTTCGTAAGCTCTTCAACGACTTTCTCCTGTCCGCCGGAATAAGCAATCTTATAGACATGCTCCTCCCTGTTATGATTGATCATCACCATCACCTGCATGACTACAATAAAAATAAGCGGATATAAAATAAGCGGAAGTAAAAACATTGCAAGCATTGTCTTTTTATCCCGTATGACATCCATCATTTCTTTTTTATATAAAAATTTTAGATTTCGCCTATTCATCTTCACTCTCCTCCAAGCCATGCTCGCCTACAATCTGAAAAAAAGTCTCCCTTAGACTCCTCGTACCTGTTTTCTGCATCAGCTCCTCAGGTGTTCCTTCCGCTACAATTTTCCCCTTATGCATCATCAAAATCCTGTCACACAAAGTCTGCGCTTCCTCCATATAGTGTGTAGAATAGAGGATCGTTTTTCCCCTCCCCTTTTCCTGCTCCATAAAATCAATAATTGCCTTCGAACTGATGATATCAAGTCCCAGTGTCGGTTCATCAAAAATATAGATTTCCGGATCATGGATCAGACATCTTGCAATATTGCTCCGCTGCTTCTGACCGGTAGACAGCTTCTCGATGCGGTTATCCAAAAAGCTCTCCATATCCAGTATATCAGATACCTTTTCTATCCGTTCTTCTGTCTTTTCCCGATCCAGTCCGTAAATCTCTTCAAAAATCCTTAAAAGTTCTCTCACCGTAAATCTCCCGTAAAGCTTCGTATTTTCAGAGAGATAACCGATCCGTCTCTTCTGTTCGATTGCATTAGAAATCACTTCTCCATCCCCGTTTTTCATAACGACACCGCCTGCCGTCGGCTCCATTAAATTTCCAAGCATTCTCAGAAGCGTGGTCTTTCCGGCGCCGTTCGGTCCCAAAATACCGAGGATTTCTCCCTCCCTCGCCTCAAAGCTGATATGATCTACCGCGAAAAACTCTTCCTTTTTTCCTTTTTTCTTTTGTCTGATAAATTTTTTTGCAATATTCTCTACCTGGATCAAAACATGTCCTCCTCTAATACTCCTGTAAAATCCTTCTCACCGAATGCAGATACGAACCGCCGAAGAGATTCAGATGGTTCAGAAGATGATAGAGCTGATACAGGTCTCTCCGCTCCGGATATCCGGGCTGCATCAGTCCCGTTTCCTTATATGCCGCATAAAAGGCTCCCGAAAAGCCGCCGAAAAGCTCCGTCATCGCAATATCCGTCTCCGCATGCCCGACATAGACTGCCGGGTCGATGAGCCACGCTTTTCCGTCATTTCCCGTAATCACATTCCCCGACCACAGATCCCCATGTAAGAGCGAAGGCTTCTCCGGTTCCGTTAAATATCGGTCTAAATGCTCCAAAAGCCTGTCTGCCTTTTTTCTGTCATCGCTGCTAAAATATCCCTCCGCCCGCCTAAGCTGCGGTATGAGCCTGCAATCCCTGTAAAAATCCACCCAGCTGTCACGCACCTCATTTTTCTGAGGTCCCGCACCGATATAATTATCCCCGGTAAAGCCATATTTCCCTCCGGGCACAAAGCTCTCCGTCCCTGCCCTGTGCATACCGGCAAGCTCCTTTGCAAAGATTTCCCAGTAATCCTTCCCCCTCTGTCCGCCTCTTATAAATTCCAGTAAAAGAAAAGAGGTATGACTTTCCTCATCCGTTCCGATCCCTAAGATTTCCGGTGCACCGACCGCCGCAGTCTGATGAATTGCCAGAAGCCCGGCAATCTCGGTATCGAAAAAGCTTCTGTTTTCCTTCCGGTTCCTCTTCATAAAGATGGTATCTCCATTCGAAAGAGACAATCCAAACGCCTCATTGATATCCCCGCCGGAAATCCGCCTGCTATCTGTAATCCTTACGCTCTCTCCGAAAAGCAGCCGAACCGCCTCATCCGGAGAGGAAAATTCTTTTACTTCCTTCGCTGCCATATCCTGCTCCCTTCTCGTCTAATACTCAAAATGCTGGTAGTCTTTCAACGTTTTCCAGTCTCCGCCCCATGAAAATCCATATTTTTTAAAAATTTTATATGCCTTATCATTTTTATGAATCATATACTTTTTATACTTTCCTTTACATTTTTTTACATTTCTTTCTTTATATGCCTTACCGTTTTTCGGTGAAACCAGATTTCCCTTCACCCATGGATTGATACGGGGATTTATATCAATCGCCAGCCCTTTCCCATGCTCCGAAAGCTTCTTTGTCCCTGCGATCACACGGTAGTTAAAACAGGAGGTATTGTTATCCTCCATGGATTTCACATCATCCGCCCCATACTCGTCCACCGTTTTTATCTTCTGGATCGGATATTTGATCTGATACAGCTCATAAAAGACCTTTGCCGTCTTTTTCGCAATCTTTTTATTCGTGATCAGAATGCCGCTTTTTACCTTTCCCTTGAAATTATAATACCGAACCGTGACCATACGAAGCTCCGAAAGTGAAATAACAGCACCGGACTCCGGATAGGAAACCCCTGTCATCTTTTCCTTCATCTCATCCGTAATCTTCTGGTAATAAAATCCGTCCGCCACGATATGCCTGCTCTCGGCTTTTACATGTAAAAAAGCGCCGGACATTCCATGGTTATAACCACATTTCAATCCTAAGAGAAGCAGAAAAGCAGAAAGAACAGTGATTCCCAGTCCCACAGCCTGTTTCCTGCATAATTTTTTATCCCGATAAAAGAAAGTCATGGTTTCCTCCTTTTTCTGCTGTATTCTAATGGAACACTACTCTTCTAAGTATACCCGTAACAGGGACTTTTTGCAAATAAAACCGCCATCGTGGATTTTCCTCCACAATGGCGTTTTTTCAATCCTTTTCTTTTTCCCTTAAAATCTCTCTGACTCCCTTTCGGTCTTCCATCCGCAAACACCTCTTAGCCCGCTATCTGTTGAGCCGATGCCAAGATCTAATCCGCCGTCTGCTGTCACGACCACATCACAGGAATCCATCGCCGGATAGATGACTCCAAAGGTTCCGTCCGCGGTCGTTACATACATCGGTGTCCAGAACGGGCAGGCAGAGCCACCCTTGATCACGGTCGAAGCACTGATTAACTTTTCTGCCTTCCCTAACTTCTTCTTGGAAGTCTCGGTATGCATCTTCCCGCCGACAAACATCTCGACCTTTACGATATCCTTTAAATCCTTCTTCCCTAAGAGCTTTGCCTCCGCGTATTTTTTCCCTAAAAACAGGCTCTCCGGCAGATACGGCTCTGCCTCTTCTCCGGTCAGTCCCAGACCGCCGATCGACAGATCATCACTGACAAAGCAAAGCTGCTTTCGCCTGCCATCCTCCATATAGTACGCAACATTGTAGTTTAACTCTACAGGATCGGAATCCTCGATTGTTTCGTAGTCCATAAAGGTAGAATTTAAATAAATCTCATCCATCACGGCTTTCTCATATTTCACCCTTTTCATCTGAGCTTTCTCCACATCATAGACATACTGGTCCTTGGAGCTCATCGAATGAAGATAAACCGTGTTTCCGTCCTTGGATACCGATATTTCCGCAAAATTGTCTCCCTGCGTCGCGTCACAGCCGATGGAATGAAGATCCACCTCGCTTATGAATTCCTTTTCCTTCCTGTCATAGACAAATAATCCGAAGCACCCCGAAAAGATCAGCTTTTCCGAATCAACATATTTGATTTCCACAGGATCTACCCCGGTGCTGTCAGAAAGCTTATACTCCGCTTTCTTCACCAGAACCTCCTCACCCTTCTCCCTGACTTCTTTCAGAAATGCCTGCTCCTTTTCCTGCTCCTTCCTTTCCTCCTCTAACCTCCCGTCATAATAAACGATCATTCCAAGGCGGGTATTATACAGATAATTTGAGCCATTCGTATCTAAGAAAAGCAGCTCCTCTTCATCCGGCTCCGGCATCTGTCTTGTGATATGTTCCTTATCGCACGAAAAGATCAGATTCCCATTCCTGTCGTCAGAACCGAGAAAACCATAGAGTACCAGTGCTGCATCGGTATCCACCCTTGTGTCATATGTGGAATCCACACCGAAGAAATCCTTCGTAAAGCCGGTAAGGAGTTCAGATACTTTATCCCCCACATTTTCTGCCTGCGGAAGCCTGTCGGTAAATTTATTCTCTCTTTCCCTGAAATCACAGGAATACATATATAAGCCACGGGAATCGTATTGTATCTCAATCTCAAGTGTCCCATCCTGCCCACTCGCATTCGTTAAGGTATAGGTGCTGTATGTTTCCTCATTCACGACAGACCGGCTGATATGCCAGAATCCGTTCTTTTTTAACTCCTCTACGATTTCCGGTCTTGTGTTTTTTTCAATCGCACGCATCAGCGAATACTCCGGCTCCGTCTTTTTCTTCTCCGTCTCCGGAAGCGGGATACTGCGATATACCGATGCCTTTAAGGATTCTCCGTCATTTGTGCTTAAATAAGTCACAGAGCCTTTGCCGCCTTCAAAAAGCTTCGAATACTCTCCAGGAATTGCCGTGATCGTATAGTCATCCTTAATCTTAGCTTCCTCTTCCTCCATCTCACTGACAACATGGTATGCGATCACTGTTCCGTCATCGTCAATGCCATAGAGCCTGTAGTTCATGAAATTCCCAAGCTCCGGCGGGTCGCTCTGTCCCTGCCCCAGAGAAAAATCATTCTTTTTCCCGTCTCCGTCATAATCCTCCGTCCAGAGTGTAAACCCCTTTGCCGGAAATACCATTTCCCCGTCCTTTTGTATCTTTACAGGAATACGATCAATCTCCTTTCCGTCCTTTCCGGTGCGGAGTACAAAATCCCCTCTGTAGAAGCCGTCCTCCGGCTCCTCTTTCATCGTATCCTTTGCAACATAGAGAAGCTCCGTCTGATAGCCGTTTATCTCCTGCTTCACCAGGGAGCGTTCATTCTCCTGCAATGTCAGTGTCTTCCCCTCTTCCTTTTGCTTATCCTTTTTCGCATTTGTCAGGCAGGACACGCCCAAAAGGAGCACGAAGCAGACTGCCAAAGCACCGATCCATTTTCCATATTTTTTTAACTGCATGATATTTTTCACCCTCTTTCTGGTATCGGACTCCCCGAAAGCAATCAGTCCCATACCGATATCCCTCTGATTCATCGCAAACCCAAGGAGCGACTCACAGTATGCCGCCCGTATTTCCGTACTGCTTTTTTTCAGCACATATTCATCACAGCTCATTTCCATATCCCGTATCATAAGAAAATAGGACACCCACACCAATGGGTGGAACCAGTAAACACAGGTCAGAAAAAATGCTGCCAGCTTGATCAGATAATCCTTTCTGTAAAGATGATACCTCTCATGGCGGATAATATACTCCTGCTCCTCTTCCTTTAAACGGAACGGCAGATAGATCCTCGTCTTAAAAATCCCCATCACAAACGGTGTCGGAATCTCTTCACATTCATAGATATTCTCCTTTAAAAGTACCGCCCGCTCTACTCTTTTCCGCATTCTGATATAGCAGAACAGATGATAAAGCAGGATCAGAGCGATTCCCACAGCCCATATGAAAGCAAACCGTCTGATATTCTCTTTGATGACCAAGGCTCCCGCACTTCCCGCTTTGTCTGCCACGGTCTTTCCCTTGCCGGATACAGAAGCATTATCAGTGGAAGTATTCTGTGAATCCCCCTTTGTATCTGTCTTTCCCGCAGTCACCGACTGCGCTTTTCCTGTATCCCCTTTGATGGTTTCCGTACCTGTCTTGCTCTGTCCGGCAGATAAATCTAATGCAGATTTGTCTGCTGCAGACTTCTCATCTGCAGACTTCCCTGCCACCGCACCCAAAGCAGCTCCTGCAGCGCCTTTCTCCCCCTCTTTTCCGTTCAGTCCCTCCGTCCCCGTCTCCTGTACCTGAAAAACAGAAAGCTCCTGCATACCGATCAGGTTAAAGACACTTAAGGATGAGGGCAGACCGACCGGACACAAAAGCCTGACTGCCACAAGCACCCACAGAAGATACGAATACTTCTTCGGCAGCTTCCGCATCAAAAGCCTTGCCAAAAGAACCACAATAATCACCACGGAAACCATCATGCTCATATTGACAATCTGTGCAAAAATCTGATAGAACACCCCTACTCCCCCTCTCTGTATGAATCAATGATCTCCTTAATTTTCTCCGCTTCTTCGCCGGAAATTTTTTTCCCGCCTAAAAACGCCGCTAAAAAGCCCGGAAGAGAGCCTCCGAAGGTCCGCTCCACAAAATAATTCGACTCATCTCTTAACACACGCTCCTTCGGAATCCGTACTGTCACCACGGCATTCTCATTTTGAATATAACCCTTTTCCGACAGCTTTTTGATCGTCGTATAGGTGGTTGACTTCTTCCAGCCAAGCATCTCACTGCACAGCTTCACAAGCTCCCCCGAGCCGACCGGCGCATGCTCCCAGACCACCGACATAAAACGATAATCACTGTCGCATAATTTTAAATACTCCATAAGCCCCTCCTTTTTGAATTTCTTTTGCAGGTCTATAAATACCGACCTATTTAAAAAGAAGTCTATAACAATAGACCTCTTTTGTCAAGCAGTATTATTTATTTTTTCTAATCCCTCGACTCCACCACAATTAAAATCCCCTCTTTTGCCTTTGCAATCATCGTTTCCGTTCCCTTTGCCGGCTCATTGCTCACCCCGATGCTGCTTCCCTTCTTAAGAAGAAAATCCTCCACCTCATAGGCAAAGCCCTTCAGCGTAAGTCCCCGCACCTCATCCGTAAACGGCAGAAAGGAAATATAGCTTCCAAACAGCTCATCCCTTCGGAACTCCCTTTTTTCTTTCAGAAGGGAGATCCGGTTATGCGAATCCACTAAATACATCGGAATTCCCGTCTGCACAGAAGAAAAAAGCAGATGGACATTTGCGATAAAGTGGTCGAGCCGTCTTCCGGTCGCCCCTAAGATCACAATTTCCTCTGCTTCTCCGCGAATCGCCAGATTGATTCCCAGTTCTAAATCCGTCGCATCCTTTTCCGGCGGAAAAGAAAATACCTTCGTATGCTCATTTTCATACACCTTCGCTGCTTCTCCGGATACACTGTCAAAATCCCCCAGCGCATAGTCCGGCACGATATGCAGTCGTTCCAATGCGTTTAACCCCGCATCGACACCGATCACTGTCTGAAACTGCTCCGTTTTCAGATACTTCTTTACAAAATCAAGCACAATCTCCCCGCCTGCCACAAGAAGTGTCCTGCCAAATATTTCCTCTCCCATCTTCATCGTATCCTTTTCTCTTTTAGGCTTTTTTAATGATCTATGATGTTTTTATCAAATTACCGATTGTTTCTCCCTATTCGTCGTCCTCTTCCTGTTTCTTCTCTTCTTCCATACGCTCTTTCTTTCGTTTTTCATACTCCTCCCGCTTCTCCTGCTGCTGCAGCTTACTTTCCTTCTGCTTCTTTAAGCGTTCCCTCTGTATCTCATAGATATAGCGGATCAGTCGCTGATCTGCCTTCGTAAGCTCACAGCCAAACAGAAAGCGATAGTTACTCGTCGGTGAAGAAATCTCCGTTTTTCTGATCACTGCCGCCCGGATCGGCAGCGATCCATAGCTTGACGGCACCTCCAGGTAAAACTCATCCCCGGTCCTAAATTCCTTATCCGTATAGATTCCGATACCGCTCTCACTGATATCCTTGATCATACAATGCTCAACCTTCGGTGTCCAAAGCTCCATGAGCATTTCCTTTTTTTCCTCAGACATATGATCCATATCATCAACAGAAACCTCCGGAAGTCCCTCCGGAACATCTGCCAACAGCCCCGGCTTTCCCGGAACCCTGTAGTACTGAACATCTACATACTCTAACAGCTTGATGCGATAAGCACCACGCCTGTTAAAGCTTCTGCCCCTGTCCCGTATCTGCAGATAATGCACAGGCGAACCATCTAACTTTGCAAGACCTGCCTTAACATGATCCCACTCCCACATAACCTCCTCATCACGGTATACCAATCTGATTCTGTCCTCTTTCTGGAACTGAAAAAATCTACCGCGGGCAGAGATTGCCGTTACACAGACACGGAACTCATTCGTATCCTCCACCTTACTGGTCAAGCGGTATCTATAATCCTCCCTGTCTACAAAAATCTCTATGCTCTTCCCCAAAGGGATATTTTCCAAAAGCATCCTTTACCTCCTCATCTCTTTTAAATTCTTCGAAATCTTTCCATCAAACACAGCCGTTCCCGCCACTAAGATATCAACACCTTTTTCAGCGATTCGTCTCAAATTACGTTTATTGACACCACCATCAATTTCAATCTGAAAATCAAGCCCCTTCTCTTTCCGTATATCAGCTAATGCCTCTACCTTTTCAAGCACCTCTTCCTTAAACCTCTGACCGCCAAAACCGGGCCGCACACTCATTGTCAGTATCATATCCACCTCGCTAAGATACGGATATACACTTTCCACCGGTGTCTCCGGATTGATCGCGATTCCGCACTCAACGCCCAAACTATGTACCCTGTTTATAATTTTCAAGAGATCGTCACAAGCTTCATAATGCACCGTGATTGAATCTGCTCCGGATATCACAAAGTCCTCCACATAGCGTTCCGGCTTTTCGATCATCAGATGTACATCGAAAAACAATCGGCTCTCCTGCCGGATTGAGGCGATCAGAGGCATTCCAAAGGAAATAGACGGAACAAATAATCCATCCATCACATCAATATGTAAAAGCTCTATCCCGTTCTTCTCCAGCTCCTCAATCTGTCGTCCCAGTATATTAAAGTCCGCTGCCAATATTGACGGTGCAATTTTATAATTTTCGATGCTCATAATGTGCGTCTCCATTTCATGAAATCCATTTCACCCGAATATTACGCTAAATCAGTATTTTTTTCTATTCCGGAGTTCCTCAAAAAAAAGTGTATAATTTTTATATCTTTCTTCTGAAATCTCACCTTCCTGCACGGCATTTTTCACCTCACAGTCCGGTTCACTTACATGGACACACCCTAAGAAACGACAATCCGTATAAGGCAAAAACTCCGCATAATAATCCCTCAGGTCTTCCTTCTCAAGCTCCGGAAGTTCCAGAGAAGTAAAGCCCGGCGTATCCATCACATAGGTTTCCTCGCCCAGATAAAAAAGCTCCGAATGTCTTGTTGTATGCTTTCCCCGCTTAATCTTTTCACTGATCTCACCGACTTCCATTTTTGCCTTCGGAAACATCTTATTCAAAAGAGAAGATTTTCCGACTCCGGAAGGACCAGCAAGTACGGTAGTCTTGCCCACCAGGAAATCAGCAAAAGAATGAACTCCCTCACCCGAAACCGTACTCGTCAAAAAAATCCTGCTGTCACAGTTCTCGTATTCCCTGACCAGAGAATCAATCTGTTCCTGTTCCGGCTCATCAATCTTATTAAAACAAATTGCCGTATCAACTTTCTGCACCTTCATCATCAGCAGAAACCGGTCCAGCAGATTCAGATTCGGCTTCGGATAGGAAGCGGCGAAAATCACAACCGCCTGATCCACATTCGAAACTGCCGGACGAACCAGTTGATTCTTCCTGTCACAGATTTCCGTGATATTCCCTATCTTCTTTTCCTCATCCACCATCTCTACGACAACATTGTCTCCCACCAGAGGCTTGATCTTCAGCTTACGAAACAATCCCTTTGCCTTGCATTCCACAAGTCCCGCCTGATGACACTCTACATAATAGAAGCCGCCGACACCACGAACGATCTTTCCCTGCATTATTTGGCAACCTTCCTGAATTCCACATTCCACGAATCTGCAATCTCTTTATCGTCTCTGCACATTTTGACTGTTCCGTTGTTATCACTCCAGCCATAGATTGTAAATTTATAAGGAAAATCACTATAACTCATCTTCTTGCTGAATACCGCCTTTGATTTGCCATCCTGCGTCAGAATCAACTTGATCATGCCTTCCTCTCCTTCGTATTCAAACGGATTGGCATTGATCGTGATTGTAGCTTCGTAAATGTACTTATCCTCCGGAGCTTCCGTCGGAGCTTCCGTCGCCTCCTCCTTCGGTCCTAAGCTCACCGTATAATCAATCCTCGTCCCCTGCTCTACCCTGGTACCTGCCTTTTTCGACTGCTTGATGATGCGTCCCTTCACATAGGTATCTGAATAGGCATATGTCACCTTGCCGCCTTCCAAGTTCACCTCATTCAGCTTCTCTAAAGCCACCGCTTCCGATCTTCCGACAATGTTAGGGACCGGTACCGTTTCATTCTTCGGACCCTTGCTGATCACAATGGTTACAGAGCTACCCTTCTTCACACTGGAACCGATCACCGGATTTGTTCCGCAGACCTCACCTTCGTCTACCGAATCACTGTATTGACTCGTCGTACCGGACACCAGAAGACCTAATTCCTCTAACATCCTCTGTGCTTCTTCCGGTGATTTCTTCGTCACATCAGGAATCACAACATCATCCTTATCTACGCTGTAATAAATCGTTACAACCGTGTATTCCTCTACTTCTTTTCCCGCAGGAGGATCCTGGTCGATGACTTCATTAACCGGCTTATCCGACTCTTTCCCCTCTAAAACCGACTTTAAATTTTTTTCCTCCAGCATCTTCTGAGCTTCTTCAATATCGTGTCCGACCAGATTCGGAACCTCAACTAAAGCATTCGCATCTGCAGAAGCCTCCGGCTCTTTAGAAGCCGAAGTTGTAACTTCACTTGAATCTGCCTTTTTCCCATGTTCGAATACTCCCATCACCTTTGCAATCAAAAGAATCAAAACCACAACGATGATCACAGCAACGATTCCGCTGCATATCTTTAAAATCCGCTCCAGCTTCGGATCCATTTTCGTATCATCAAACTCCACCGGAGCAACCGGTTTTTCTTCCTCTTTTTTCTGCTCTTTCACAGGCGCAGGACGTTCCTGCGCTCTTACCTGCGGACGATTTTGCGGATCTTTTATTGTTTTAATCATATCATCAGACAACTTGATTGTCGGAGAATCCGTCACCGGTTCTTCAATTACGACATAATTTCCATCCGGTTCGGATACGGCACGTCTCAGATCTAAGATCAGTGCCTCTGCATTTTCATACCGGAAATCCGGCTTTTTCTGCATACATTTTTGTACAATCCGGGAAAGACTCATCGGAATCGACGAATCTAATTCGCTTAACGGCACCGGTGCCTCATGCACATGTGCAAATGCTACAGAAACCGTACTCTCCCCCTCAAAAGGAACCTTTCCTGAAAGCATTTCATAGATTGTCACACCTAATGAATAAATGTCACTCTTTGCATCGCTATAGCCGCCTCTTGCCTGCTCCGGACTGATATAATGTACCGATCCCATTGCATTTGAGGTAATCGTATTGGACGTGGCAGCTTTGGCAATACCAAAATCTGTCACCTTTACTTTTCCCTCTTTCGAAATGATTATATTCTGAGGCTTAATATCCCTATGTATAATATGATTTTTATGTGCCTCATCAATTCCCTGCGCAATCTGGATTCCGATTCCGATCACTTCATTGATTTCTAACTTTCCCTTGCTCTCAATAAACTTTTTAAGCGTAATCCCCTCTACCAATTCCATGACAATATAATAGAGACCGGCATCCTCACCGACATCATATACATTTACAATATTCGGATGTGATAACCCGGCTACAGACTGAGCCTCCGCGCGAAACTTCGCAACAAATTTCGCATCACTGCTATATTCCTGCTTTAAGATTTTAATGGCAATATGACGATTCAACCGCAGATCTTTTGCACTATAAACATCTGCCATACCGCCGCTGCCCACTTTGTCCATAATCTCGTATCTTTCACTAATCAACATTCCCGGACTGACCATCTGTTATTCTCCTTTCCCTCTCATCCTTTTTTCTAAATAAGTTCGCTCTAAATTTCTATTACGATCACCGATATATTATCCTCGCCGCCGTTTTGATTTGCCTTGTCTACCAGTGCATTTGCCGCTTTCTTTACGCTTTCACTATGGCGCAGGATATATTCTATTTCTTCATTATCCACCATATTCGATAATCCGTCACTGCAGAGTAAAATCTTATCTCCACTCTCCAACTGCTTTTCAAAATAATCAGCACTCACTTCATCATCCGTACCTAATGCCCTGGTGATGATATTTTTCTGTGGGTGCATTCTCGCTTCACTTTCCGTCAATTTTCCATTCCTTACCAATTCGCTGACTAACGAATGGTCTTCTGTAATCTGTTCTAAATGCTTACGCAAAAGATACAATCTCGAATCACCGATATTAGCAACATACATCACATGATCCGCAATTGTGCAGGAAACAAATGTCGTTCCCATCCCTTCGTATTCAAAATTATCCATCGCCTCTTCATATACTGCCAGATTCGCAGCCTCTATCGCCTCCGCATAGATACTGACCGGAGTCATATGTACCGAGTGTTCAATAGACGACACTACCGTTTCTACGCAAAGAGACGAAGCATGATCTCCTGCCTTGTGTCCGCCCATTCCGTCTGCGACAATAAAAAGATTCTGGAAACTACCGGTCGGATTCTCGCCACAATACAGAAAGTCCTGATTCATGCTTCTTTTTTTACCGACATCCGTCCTCGCATATGCCTTCATGTAGTTTCCCTCCTTCGCTTTTATTTCGTAATTGTCCACAGGCAGCATCAATATCTCTGCCCATTTCCCTTCTAATAGTAACATTTATGTGATTTTTTTCAAGTCTTAATTTAAAATCTCTGATTTTTTCCTGCCCGGAACGCTGTCCCAATCTGCCTTTTACAGGATTTAAAGGAATCAAATTGACATGGCAATTCATGTCACATAGTAGTCTTGACAACTCCTCCGCATCCTTCAGAGAATCATTCTTCCCCTCCACCATACTATATTCAAATGTAATCCTTCGATTGGTAACACCCAGATATTCTCTGCATGCCTCTATGATTTCTTCTATCGAATACCTGTTTGCAACCGGCATCATTTCCCGCCTCAGTTTGTCATTCGGCGCATGCAGGGAAATCGCAAGCGTGATTGCAAACTCCTCTCCCGCTAATCTTTTCATCTGAGGCACCAGTCCGCAGGTCGAAATCGTCACATTCCTCTGACTGATGTGCAGTCCATGTTCATCGGTCAGCATTTGGATAAACTTTACTACTGCATCATAATTATCAAGCGGTTCCCCGATCCCCATCAGGATCACATTGGAAACACGCTCTCCTGTTTCCCTCGTAATTGTATAAATCTGATCCAACATTTCCGAGGTCTTTAAACTTCTGACCAGACCACCCACCGTAGAAGCACAGAACCGGCATCCCATCCGGCATCCCACCTGTGTTGAAATACAGACGCTGTTTCCATGCTTATATTTCATAAGTACACTTTCCACATGATTGCCGTCCGAAAGCAGCATCAGATACTTTTTTGTTCCATCCTTTGACACCTGTACTTTTTCAATCCTGCAGCCTTCCAAGCTGCAGTCTTCATCCAGTCTTTTTCGAAGCTCCTCAGGCAGATCCGTCATCTCATGGAACGACTCTGCAAGCCGTTCATGCAGCCACTTATAAATCTGTCTGCCGCGAAATGCTTTTTGTCCGATGCTTACTATATATTCCTGTATTTCTTTATAATCCAAACTTTTTATATTAATTTTTTCTTCTGCATCCTTCATCAATATCAATATCCTCCCCCGACAGATCCTGGATTCATACCCAAAATCCAAAAAACGCTTCTCTGCCGCCTTTCAGGCTCCTTTCTCAAAAACTGCGACGAAAAAACCATCCGTTCCTGTTTCATTCGGCATAACCTGTATATAGCCGTCTTTTCCTGTTTTTCCCTGCAGGCATGCGGGGAGCTCCGCTTCCACAGGCACCGGAAGCAGGGATAATTCTCTCTCTATAAAGTGCCTGTTTTCTTCATTCTCTTCGTTTGTAAGCGTGCAGGTACTGTAGACAAGCCTCCCTCCCGGTTTAAGGTAACAGGCAGCGGTCTTTAAAATCTCCCTTTGCAGGGCTGCTAACACTCCTATCTCCTCTGCCTTCGTTTTATATTTGATATCACATTTTTTTCCGACTACTCCAAGCCCGGAACATGGAAGGTCAGCGATTACGACATCTGCTTTCTCTTTCCACTCCTTGCGGAACACTCTCGCATCATTGACGGTCGGAATGACCGAAGCCGCATGAAGCCTCTCTGCATTTTCACGTATCAGCGAAACCTTTTTCTCCGTAAGATCAGCAGAAATCACAGTTCCGCTATGATGCATCATGTCATCCAGATGCATCGACTTTCCACCGGGCGCCGCACAGATATCGATCACAAAATCCCCCTCCTTTACCCCGGAGACCGCACCGGGAAGCATGGAGCTTTCATCCTGCACAGCAAAGCAGCCTTTTTTAAAGGACTCTAATTCTTCTAATCCACAAGGCAGTTCCAGATAATACGCATATGGAAAAAGCCTTCCCTTATAAAAGTGCACTCCGTCCTGCAAAAGAGACGCCTCAAACTGTTCCGCTGAAACATTCGACTGTTCTAACCGGACCGGTAACAGCTTTTCCTCTTTAAAAAACACCTTAAAAATTTCTTCGGTCGCAGCTTCGCCATATAATTTGACAAAATAGCGTACCAGCCACTCCGGTGTCGAATAATATACCGAAAGGTAGGTGAAAATCTCACTCCTCTCCGGATACGGAAGCTTCTCCTTCTGTCTCACAATGTTTCTAAGCACTCCGTTTACAAAACCCTTCAACCCATAAAGCTTTCTTTTCTCCGTCAGACGTACTGCTTCATTACAAGCCGCAAAATCTCCGATCTGATCCATATATAAAATCTGATACAGGGACAACCTGAGGATATTCCGGATCACCGGCTTCATCTTTTTAACTTTTACCTTAGAAAAACAGTTCAATATATAATCCAGTTCTATACACCGCTCCACTGTTCCTTCTACAAGCCTTGTAAAAAGCTTCCGGTCCCTGCTTTCAAAATGACATTCCTTTAAAGATTTATGAACCGCTTTATCACAAAATACACCCTCTTCCATGACTGCAAGCAGTGTATTCAAGGCTTCTCCCCTCACCGAAGCTTCCCTTTTTCGTTCCTCTGCATCCATCACTCCTGATCCTTTCCAAGAACGGTATCCTCCGTAAGCATACATCCCCTTAAAAAGGCCTCTGCAGCCATTCTCTTCTTTCCTTCCAGCTGAACATCCAAAACCTTTAGTGCCCCTGCCCCGGCGCGAATCAGAAAATAATCCTTTTTCACCGAAAGAATCGTCCCCGGTGCTTTCTTAACCTCTTCCTCAGATAAGCTTTCCTCCGAAACCACGGCTGCCTCCCAGATCTTCAACATTTTTCCATTCAAATATGTGTAGGCACTCGGCCATGGATTTAACCCCCGGATCAGACGTTCCAAAGCCAGAGCCGACTTTGTAAAATCCATTTCACCGGTTGATTTTTTCAACATTTTTGCATAGGTATGCTCCTCTTCCTTCTGCGGTACCGGATGCAGCGTTCCCTGCTCCATCTGGTCTAAAACCTCTAATACAAGAGAACCTCCCATCTTCGAAAGTGTTTCAAATAAACTTCCTCCGGTTTCCTTTTCCTTCAATTCATATCTTTTTGACAACAGAATATCTCCGGTATCTAAGCCTTCATTCATCTGCATGATCGTAATGCCGCTCTCCCTGTCTCCATCAATCACCGACCACTGGATCGGTGCTGCACCTCTGAGTTTCGGAAGCAGGGACGCATGCACATTAATACAGCCATATTCCGGCAGTTCAAGCACTTCCTTTGACAAAATCTGTCCAAATGCAGCAACTACGATCACATCCGGATACATCTGCCTAAGCTCAAATAAAAAGGCCTCATCACTGACTCTCCCCGGCTGGTATACCGGAATCCTGTCCTCTAATGCTGCCTCCTTAACGGGAGAAAACTGCATCTTGCCGCCACGTCCCTTTGGCTTGTCCGGCTGTGTAACCACACCTAATACTTCATGCCTGCTTTCAATCAAGGTCTTTAATGTCGGAACTGCAAAATCCGGTGTTCCCATAAACAAAATCCGCATAGTCTCTCCCTCCTGTCCTGTCAGTTATTCATCCTCCTGGGCAGCAATCATTAACTCTCCCTCTACCTTATCCACATACAACTCACCGGAAAGATGATCCACCTCATGCTGCAGTGCTCTTGCCAAAAGCCCCTCACCCTCAACAATGATTTCCTCCATATCTTCATTCAGTGCCTTTACCTTTGCATAATTTGCGCGCTTTACTACGCCCACCTTATTCGGAACACTCAAACAGCCTTCGTTGCCTTCCTGCTCACCGGAAAGCTCTATAATCTCAGGATTAATTAAAACGATCGGATCATTTCCCTCCTCCGTCACATCAATCACTACAATCTGCTTTAAGACTCCTACCTGCGGTGCAGCAAGTCCTACTCCCTGTGCCTCGTACATCGTATCGAGCATATCTCCGATCAGTTCACGAAGCCTCGGCTTCATTTCCTTTACCTCACGACATTTTTTCGTCAGGATCTCGTCTCCGATCAGCCGAATCTGTCTCAGTGCCATAATGGTTTCTACCTCCTTAATTAAACGTAAAGATCAATCTGCAATCCTTATATTCCAAATGTTCATTCAGAAAAGCTTCCAAAATATCCTTCTGCCTGCACAGCATCTTATAATCCGGAGATTTTAAATAAATCACCCGCCTGTACTGGTTTCTAAGCTTTGCCACCTGTGCATCAACAGGTCCCAGTCTTCTGATTTTATCTGATGCCTCGATCTGCTCTGCCAATATATTGGACAGTCTCTCTGCCTGCTCTTTTTTTTCTGAGCACACTAATATTTCTAGTATATTGGAAATCGGCGGATATTGCAAGATTTGTCTCATAGCAATTTCCTGTCTGTAAAATCCTTCATAATCTCCACGAGCTGCAGTTGTAACACTATAATGCTCCGGCTGATAGGTCTGCAATACCACCTCGCCGGGTTTTTCTCCTCTTCCGGCTCTGCCCGCCGCCTGCACCAAAAGCTCAAACGTACGCTCTGCAGACCGGTAATCATTACTATATAAAGAAAGATCTGCAGCCAGCACCCCTACCAGCGTAACCTCCGGAAAATCATGCCCCTTCACGATCATCTGTGTTCCGATCAAAATATCTGCCTGATGTGTGGAAAATTTTTTCAATATTTTTTTATGCCCCTCCTTTCCGGAGGTCGTATCTGCATCCATCCTAAGCACCCTCGCTTCCGGAAAACGCTTCACCACCATATCTTCCACCTGCTGTGTTCCTAACCCAAAGGTTCCGATATATTTTGATCCGCAGCTCGGACATGCTTTCGGCATCTGCTTTTCCGCACCACAATAATGACATTTTAGTAAAGTCACTTTCCCCTGATACTCATGCGGCTTCATTGATACAGAGCAGTTCTCACACTCAATTGCCTCCCCGCAGCTTCTGCAGGAAACAAATCCGGCATAGCCTCTCCGGTTGATAAAAAGCATGATCTGTTCTTTTTTATGCAGACGGTCTTCTATCTTCTCCTGCAGAAGATGACTGAAAATCGTATAATTTTTCCGCTTAAATTCCTCTCTCATATCCACGATGGAAATCTGAGGAAATACCGCGTGACTCACGCGATTTTTCATCGTAAACAGGGTACATTCCCCATTCATGCACCTCAGGTAAATCTCCAGAGACGGAGTTGCCGAACCAAAAACCACGCTTGCGCCAAGCATTTCTGCACGTTTTATCGCCACCTCCCTCGCATGGAACTTCGGCGGATTATCACTTGCATAGCTTGTCTCATGCTCCTCATCCATTACAATAAGTCCCAGATTTTGAAACGGTGTAAAAAGAGCGGAACGGGGACCGATCATAATCTTGATTTCTCCGTTTTTTGCCCGAAGAAACTGATCGTATCTCTCTCCACCGGAAAGTCTCGAATGGATGACGGAAACCTCCTCTCCAAACCTCTGATAAAACCGTTTTACCGTCTGAAAGGTGAGCGCAATTTCCGGAATCAGGACGATCGCCTGTCTGCCTGTTTTTACCACCTGCTCGATCATCCTCATATAGACCTCTGTTTTTCCGCTCCCGGTCACCCCGTGGATCAGATAGTTTTTTCGAACTCCGACAGAGAAATCCTCACCAAATGCTGTCACGATTTCTTCCTGTTCTCTGTTTAATACAGGCAGAAGCTCCTCTGCATATTCGTTCGAAATAGGATTACGGTACTGCCTTTTTTCTGATATTTTAAGAATTCCTGTTTTCTCCAGTCCCTGAACTGCAGCAGAAGTGACATCTGCAGCCTTTAACAGGCCTGAATAGGAAACTCCCCCGGAAACCTCCTGATCTTCCTTTAAAAGTTCTTTCATTATACGGACTCTTGCCGCGTATTTTTTACCCGCAAATTCCTCTAGTAACGTCTCCATTTCTTCCCTGCTCTTAAGCGGATAGACCCTGCGGTCAAGCTTTTCCTTCACCTCTTTTCTCACAGGAATCACGGTTTTGATACAGTCATTCATCGTAGAGCCGTAATTTTCTTTTAACCAATAGGCAAGGGAAAGCAGGTGTGATTCCACCGTCACTCCCTGCTTTTCTACCCGCTCTATGCTTTTTGTCTTATCAATATCATATTTGGATTCCTCAGATAGTCCGATGATAAACCCCTGAATCAAACGGTTTCCCCTGCCGAACGGAATCACGACCTGGGCACCGACAACCGCCTCCTTCTCCCAATCCTTAGGAACCTTATACTGAAATGGTCTGTCTAGGCTTTTCACCGAAATATCCACGATTACATCTGCAAAAATCATATTTATCCCTCTTATTTTAGAAAGTTACCGTCTTTTACCACATCCTCCACTAACTCTCTTTCATCCATATGAAACTTTTTCCCGTCGATTTCCTGATAGTCCTCATGCCCTTTTCCGGCGAGCACAATAACATCACCTTCCTTTGCATGCTCGATCGCATAGCGGATTGCATCTTTACGATCCGTGATCGTGATATAGTCTCCATCCGCTTTCTCTACTCCCGTCACAATATCAGCAATGATATCCTCCGGCTTTTCCTTTCTCGGATTATCCGATGTCACGATTGTAAAATCTGCAAGCCTTGAAGAAACCTCTCCCATCTCAAAACGACGGTCTCTCGAGCGGTTTCCGCCGCAGCCGAACAGACATACTAAACGCTTCGGCTGATATTCTTTTAAGGTAGAGAGCAGACTGTTCAAGCTCATCGCATTATGTGCGTAGTCGATCATCAGGGTAAATCTGGAAGAAACCGGTAAAATCTCCACCCTTCCCTTGACCTTTACAGTCTTTAAAGCCTGTTTGATATTTTCGTCAGGCACTCCGAAATGACGACAGATTGCAATTGCCGTTAAAGAATTATATACACTGAATTTTCCGGGTATATCCACATCAATCTCCATATCCGCTTTTCCGGTCAGATGATAGCTTACTCCAAGCATTCCATCCTGATTTTTCAACCGCACATCACCTGCTCTAAAATCTGCATTCTCCGCAAAACCAAATGTCTCAACCTCACAGGTATGTCCCTTTAACATCTCGCTCAGATGACTGTCATCCGCATTAAAGATGCCCTGCTTACACTGCTGAAAAAGCAGGCTCTTACAATGAATATAATCAGCCAGATCCTTATGTTCATTTGGTCCGATATGATCCGGCTCCAGATTGGTAAAAATTCCATAATCAAACATAAAACCGCTCACACGGTCTAACATCAGTCCCTGCGAGGAAACCTCCATGACCACACAGTCGCAGCCCGCATCTGCCATTTTGCGAAAGGTCTCCTGCACAACATAGGACTCCGGTGTCGTATTTGCAGATGGAATCCTCTCCTCACCGATAATCGTCTCAATCGTCCCGATCAGTCCTGTTTTGTACCCGGAGCTTTCCAAAATCGAACGAACCATATAGGTCGCAGTCGTCTTTCCCTTCGTTCCGGTGATTCCGATCGTTTTTAAGCTTTTTGCCGGATGTCCGAAATACGCCGCAGACATAAATGCCAATGCTTTCCTTGTGTTTTCTACCCGGATCACACAGGTTCCGTCCGGTACATGGACCTCCTTTTCCACGATTACGGCTGCCGCACCATTCTCTGCCACCTCGCATGCAAAGTCATGTGCGTCCCGAACTGCTCCGGAAATACATACAAAGACCGAACCGGTCTGCACCTTCCTAGAATCATATACCAACCCCGTGATCTCCCGGTCTGCATCTCCGCTCACGCACTCATATTCCAAATCCTCTAACAGCTCTGTTAATCTCATCTTAATCCTCCCCTATCACTTGATATCGATTTCCCCATGACAGATTTCCTCGGCAGGTCCCGTCATCCAAACTACGCCTTCCTCCTCATCATAATGAAGAAGGAGATCTCCGCCCAGTAAATGCACCGTGATCTCATGCTCCGTCTTGCCGGCTAATACACAGGCAACAACGGTTGCACAGGTTCCGGTTCCACATGCAAGCGTCTCTCCGGAGCCACGCTCCCAGACACGCATATTGACCTCCTTCCGGTTTAACACCTGAACAAATTCCGTATTTACCCGATCCGGAAAGGCTTCATGGTGTTCAAACTTTGGTCCGATTTTTTCAAGCGGCAGATTCTCCGTATCATCTACAAATACAACAGCGTGCGGATTTCCCATCGAAACCGCTGTGATCCGGTAGTCCTTACCGTCCACCCGGATTGGTTCACTGATACATTTATCCCGCCCTAATTTGACCGGAATTTTTTCCGGTTCTAAAATCGGTGCTCCCATATTGACCTTCACCATGGAAACCTTTCCATCCTCCACGGTCAGCGTCAGATATTTGATCCCGCCCTTTGTTTCAATGGAAATATCTGTTTTATCTGTCATTCCATGATCATACACATATTTGGCTATGCACCGCACACCATTTCCGCACATCTTCCCCTCAGAACCATCTGCGTTATACATTTCCATACGAAAATCAGCGGTCTCAGACGGACAGATGAGGATCATACCGTCTGAACCGATCCCAAAGTGCCTGTCACTGACATACACTGCCGTTCTGGCTGGATTTTCTACTGACTCCTCAAAGCAGTTGACATAAATATAATCATTTCCACAACCATGCATTTTAGTAAATTTCATTTCTAACCTCCATTCATCTGTTTTTTTATTCTATTCCGGATTTTTCCTGTTCATTCTTCTTTTGAGATTCCAAAGTGTCTGTATGCCTCGTCTGATACCATACGTCCTCTCGGTGTTCTGTTGATCAGACCGCTCTGCACCAGATAAGGTTCACAGACCTCTTCCAAGGTGTCCGGTTCTTCTCCGATCGACCTTGCAAGTGCTTCTATACCGACCGGTCCTCCGCCAAACTGATAAATCATAGTCCTTAACACCTTTTGATCAGTCTTATCCAGTCCCAGCTTATCAATCTCCAGGGAATTTAATGCCACACTGGCAACCTCTTTTGTAATCCTTCCGTCATATTGAACCTGTGCAAAATCCCTGACTCGCTTTAAAAAACGATTCGCCAGTCTCGGTGTCCCTCTCGACCTTCTGGCAAGTTCCATTGCACCTTCCTTTTCAATCTCAACACTTAACTTTTTTGCAGAATGGGTAATAATCTCACAAAGCTCCTCCGGTGTGTAAAACTCCAGTCTGCTCACCACACCGAAACGATCCCTTAGAGGCGCGGAAAGCATACCGGCTCTCGTCGTCGCCCCTACCAATGTAAATTTCGGCAGATCAAAGCGGATAGAACGAGCCGAAACCCCCTTCCCTATGACGACATCGATCACAAAATCCTCCAGCGCCGAATACAGTACCTCCTCTACCTGCTTCGGAAGTCTGTGTATCTCATCAACAAACAGGACATCGCCGTTTTTCAGATTATTTAAAATCGCCGCGATTTCTCCCGGCTTTTCAATCGCAGGTCCTGCCGTCACCTTGAAATCCGTTCCCATTTCATTTGCAATGATTCCCGCAAGCGTAGTCTTTCCGAGTCCCGGTGGTCCGTAAAGAAGAACATGGTCTAAAGACTCTTCCCTCTTTTTCGCTGCCTCGATATATATTTTTAAATTTTCCTTTACCTTTTTCTGTCCGATATATTCTTTTAAATACTGCGGTCTTAAACTGGTCTCGACCGGCTCATCCTCCGTAGTAAACTCCGTCGTGATCACTCGTTTTGCCGTTCCTATGCTCATACTGCGAGCTCCTTTCTGTATGCAAATTCTATCTGCCTTGATTTTATATATTCCGCAGACTCTGCTTCAAAAGCTCCTCTACCGTCATCTCCGCAGAAACCTCCACTGCTCCCACCGCTTCTGTCGCTTCTGCCTTCGAATAACCAAGTACCTCTAATGCCTCTACCGCATCTGCGATATTCTGCGCAAGCTCATCTGAAACCTCAGACTTCTTCCCTTTTCCAAGTGAAACCTTCTTTATGTCAATCTTATCCTTTAGCTCTAAAATCACCTTACTAGCCGTTTTCGGACCAATTCCCGGAGTTTTTGCAATTGCCTTCGCATCATCTGTTACAACAGCATATCGAAACTCATCCGCACTCATTGTACTCATGATCGCCATGCCCGCCTTCGGCCCGATTCCATTGACCGTGATCAAAAGCTTATACATCATCAGATCTGCCCGGTTCAAAAATCCAAATAACTGAATCGCATCCTCCCTGACTGAAAAATAAGTGTATAGCTTTACCTCTTCTCCAATCTCCGGCAGCTTTTCTAAAACGGAGGATGGCACGAATATTGCATACCCGATTCCACCGTTTTCAATAACAACCTCTGTTTCTCCAATCTCCTCTAATCTTCCACTGACAAAACGAACCATTTTGACTTTATCCTTTCCTTCTTACTTTTATATATTTGACACATCAACTATCGTCCGGTAACGGGCTGAAGGTTCCGTTTACTTTCCCTAACCATCCCTCATCCATAAACTTTAAAATCTCATACGGGTGAATCCCCAACTCCTCTGATATCTGGAGCGCATTGCTGTTCGGATAGAGCTTTAAATATTTTACAATATCATCTAACTGATCCTCATCCTTTTCCCTGCACTCCCTACAGCACAGCGTCCGGATCTTCGACTTAAACACCTTATGACAATGCTTGCATACATTCGTATAGATCATCTTTTACACCCCCTGTCTTATCTGCCGAAAATTCCTCCGAAACCATTTAAAATAATGTGGAAAATAAATTCAATATCGGCTGAATAATCTTATATCTTCTCGGTCTTTGCAGCCATTCTTCGTAAGTAATCTCCTTACAGATCCCGAACATCTCTTCAAAATCCTTTCCGATCCTCTTCTGAATTTTTTCTCCTGACATCCACACACCGATCTCATAATGCAGATAAAAGCTCCGGTAGTCCATGTTGATCGAACCGACAATTGCTGCATTTTCTGAAAGCATCTGCTTTGCATGAATAAAACCGGGTGTATATTCATAAATACGGACACCCTCCGCCAAAAGCCGTCCGTAGTTATAGTTTGTCAAAAGCTTTGCATACTTTTTATCCGGAATATTCGGAGTAATGATCCTGACATCCACCCCTCTCCTTGCCGCCTCCGCAAGACTCTGCTGAATATCATCTTCTATGATAAGGTATGGTGTCGTAATATAAAGATATCTGTCCGAAAAATTGATCATCTGAAGATAAAGCCTCTCGATCGTATTAACCGGATTAAGTGCGGGACCGTCTGAAATCACCTGACAATAGGTTCCGCCCGCGATTCCCGCAGACTGCCTTTTATATTTCAGATAGTCAATGTGCTTTTCAACCTTTTCACATGCTTCCCACATCTGTAAAAAAACAACCGTCATATCCCAGACAGCTTCTCCGGCTATACAGATACCGGTGTCTTTCCATACCCCGAAACGCTCCACCAGATTTGCATATTCATCGGCAAGATTAAATCCTCCGGTAAAAGCAATCTTCCCGTCAATGATCACATTCTTTTGATGGGAACGGTAATTCGCATAAAGCTGTCCGGTGTATTTATGGATCGGATTAAAAACGCGCACCTCGATCCCCTCATGCTCCAAAATCTGTTTAAAATACTTTCTGGTGCGGACCGCTGTTCCGAAATCATCATACATAAACTTGATCTCTACGCCCTCTTCTGCTTTTCGCTTCAAAATCTCATGGATCTGATCCCATAAAGCCCCCTCTGCCACAATGAAAAAATTCATCAGGATATATTCTTTCGCATGCTCTAATGCCTCACAGATATCCTCAAAGGCTTCCTCCCCCATTTTATAATATTTTACCGCATTATCTGCCGTAAGCGGGTTCCCGGCTCCGGTCATATACTTCACCATTCGTCCGGCAATCGGATGCTCTGAAATATACTCCTTCGCCACTGCCTCATCCGGTATCAAAAACTTTCTGCCATAGGAGATCTGTGTCCGGATATGCCCGTCCAGTTTTTTTCTTTTTCCGCCATTCCAGCCCCAGAGAAAATACAGGATAAATCCCGAAACAGGTAAGAGAAGCACTAATGAAATCCATGCGATCCGGAACGATGGATTTTCATTTTTATTGACCAGAGTTACAACTGCAACCACAGAACATAATTCCAAAATGAAATAAAAATAAACCGTACTGTTCCGCAGCCAGACCGACAGAAGAAGGATGAGCAAAATCTGGAGAAGCACGATCAAAGCTGTAATGACCAGCCTTAAAAAACCTTCGATATGATTCTGTACCCTTCCCTTCAAATCCTTGAAGCGGCTCTTTTCTGCATGGTATTCTCCCTCAAAATAGCTTTCAATCCCTTTGTTCTTATTACGTTTGTCCCATCGTTCGTAAGCATTCTGTGTCCACTTTTCTTTATCCATTCTCTCTCCAAAACGCCTTTCTCTAATACTACTTAGGTATTATACCCCAACAGAAAAATTGACGCAAGGCAGGACTCGAACAGACAGACAAAAATCCAAAAAACATTGTTACAGTTCACACATGCGTGTAACAAAACATTTACTTTTCACAAGATAAACTCTATAATAGATTTGTTTCCACAAAACCATAAAAGCTGGAAAGGAGCCTCCATGAAGACATTCATAAGTAAGGTAAAAAAACCTGAATTTTCCTACGAATTTCCACAGGAAAAAGAGAAGATTCTTTTTTTTGATATCGAAACTACCGGTCTTTCAAAGGAAGTATCTTCTCTCTACCTGATCGGTGCCATGTACTACGATAATACTGAGGAGTCCTTTATGGAAATCCAATGGTTTGCCGACCGTCACCGTGACGAAAAAACAATGCTCCTTGCTTTTCTGGAGCTTTTAGAAAAATATGACTATTTGTACCATTTCAACGGAAAAACCTTCGACATTCCGTATGTCCTGTTCAAGTGCCGCCGCTATGAAATCCGTCTCAGTGAACATGCGGAAAAAATCTTAAAAGACGATTCTGGAAAAAAGTCGATCGATATTCTCGCAAGAGTCCGCAAATTAAAAAAATTTCTTTCTTTAGAGAAATGTAGTCAGACTTCATTAGAAAAATTCTTAAGGCTAGACAGAAAAGATCAGTTCTCCGGCGGTGAGCTGATTCCTGTGTATGCAGAATATATGCAGCTTAGACTGTTAGAACCGGAAAAAGCAGAAGCTTTAGAAAAGCTTCTCTTATTGCATAACCATGATGATGTTGAAATGATGCTTTCTGTCTGTGCAATCCTATCCTATGAAGTCCCCTTAAAGGAAACTTCCCTGTCCTTTCTTTCTGCACAGATTGCCGGACAAAACGAAACAAAGCATTTGCTCCTTTCTTTTTCCTATCCATGCGAAGTACCAAAAGAAATCCGAAGCATACGATACTATCCCGAAACAGACTCCCTGACCGCAACATTAGAATTAAAAGGGAATCTCGGATTTTTGCATCTGCCTTTGTACACAGGCACATTAAAATATTTCTTCCCGGATTACAAAAACTACTACTATCTTCCGGCAGAGGATACGGCAATTCATAAAAGCGTATCTGAATTTGTCAAGAAAGAGCATCGCAAACAAGCAACTGCAAGTACCTGTTATACCAAAAGAGAGGGCGTTTTCTTTCCGAGTCTCATCCCAAAGACAAAAGCTGAAAATTCCTCACAAACACCCCTGTTTTTCCGTAATTATAAAGAAAAGCCTGCATTCTATGAGCTTCCGAAAGATTTGAACCATACTGACCGTTTTTTCACAAAAATAATAGAGGAACAACTTACGATGTTCCTCTAATTTGCATCATCACCTATCCGAACAATGATGACATGTCAATCATTCTCGTCTGCTATAAAGCTTACTTGGATGAATATCTGAAATAATGCTTAAAAATATCCGTCACACCGAATACCACACCATCTCCGGATGATGAGCAGTGACACCACAGCATATTTCCATCCTTATCCTTACCGCAGTAAATACCTACATGATCAATATGTCTGGTGATTTCTTCTTCATAATGCTTTTTCACCTTTTTTTCACGCTTGATCTGTTTCACCACTTTTTCGATATCCCTGTGAAGCATTCTCATTTCCTGCCGGTACGTAAGAATCTTCTGACGATCTGCAGCCAGTTTATCTTCATCAATGATCGGCTTTCCTGCGTTACCTTCATCTGTCTCCTCGGATTCTAACAGTTCAGCACCCTCATATTGTTCAATGATCATTGCCATTTCCTGCTGCAGCCTGCTGACCTTCTCATCATATTTTTTATACTTCTTATACAATTTATTCTTCCTTGCTCTGTTTTTCTTAATCTTTTTTACCATGCGCAGCAGCTTCCGCTGATTCGCCCTTTGAGCAAGCCCGGGTTCCGGATAGGATTTTCCATCTGCATCTAAGTACAAAGAACCTGTTCCTCGTTTCAGACCGATATCTCCAATCTTAAGCTCCGACTTTTTAATCTTTTCCAGCCTTGCGATCGCTATCGTAGAACCAAGACTATTGACACGCTTTCCCAACACCTTAGAATACACAAATTGCACAAAACCGGAACAATCTAAATGTCTCGGTGTGGTCTTTCCCTTAATATCATTATTTGTCGGTTTCCCTCCCCACAAATATGTGATCTCGCCCCGGTAGGATTTTGCTAAATGAACAATCTCCTCTCTCGTATTCGGCTTTTTCGTCGGTACAGGTGTCGGTACTGCCGTAGGTGCCGGTGTCGCCGGAAAAAGCTTTTCTTTCGGCGGTGCCGTCGGTATGTTTGTCGAAGCCGGTACTTCCATCCTTTCTGTCGAATCACTGACTGCCGGTGTTTCAGAAACCTCTGGCACATCACTGACTACAGGAGCCACCGTCGGATCATCCGCAGCTATAGCTGTAGATTTCGGAATATACGGAGATACCTGTACTTCAGAAGCATTCTCTGCAGCAGGTGTTGCCTTTGCGACAGGCGCCTCTTTTGTCTCCTGCGCTGCTATCAATACCGTTTCCCTGCTGTCACTATGATTCACATAGGATACCCTGCCATCTAAAACCGCAGACAGCCCAAGCATCAAACAAACAAGAATACAACACTTTGCAATCATAGAAAATCTCTGTCGATTCATAGTTGTCCCCCCTCTATGATGTCCTATTTACGCATTATAAAAAGTCTGCTTTTTTGAAAAAAGACTTCCCGGTATTTTCCGAAAAGTCTGTTTTCTAAAGTGTATGATTATTCCGCATTTGCAAGAACTTCTTTTTTATTGTAGGAACCACATGACTTACACATTCTGTGTGGCATCATCAAAGCTCCGCACTTGCTACACTTCACCAGATTCGGTGCAGACATTTTCCAGTTCGCTCTTCTTTTGTCCCTTCTGGATTTTGAAGATTTATTCTTTGGACAAATAGACATTTCCGTTCCACCTCCTAATTCTCGTTCTCTTTTCTCATAAACAGGCTGCAAACAGCTATTTCCCGTTTGCAACACTCTTTTTATTATACCAATCCGTATTTTCTTTGTCAAGCAGTTTTCGGAAGAAAATCAGGATAGCTTTTATTAAGTTAATCAATGCTAATCCGTACTTTTCAGAGTTTTTAATCCGTGTTTTTCAGAGTTTTTAATCCGTACTTTTCATGGTTTTCAATCCGTACTTTTCAGAGTTTTCAATCTGTCTTTATATTGCGAGTTATAACGATCTTGTCGGATCCGCTCCGAACTATGTTTCTATATCCCGATTATTATCTTCCTCTATTGGATCATCCCATCCAACATTGTCAATCCATGAAATTCCAAAAACATAGTTTTTCGTTTTAGTACCATTTTTGACGTGATACGACATTCCGTTCTCTAAGCAATCAACACCATAGTCATACTCGTCAGAACCTATATCACCCTCGACACCAATAGATATCTTATATCTATTATCATTATAGAATCCTTGGCATTCCAGTCTTTCCCCGCTTTCCCAAAAGCTTTTATATCCACAAACAGGCTCGAAAATACATGCTATATCATGCTCGTTTCCATCCGGAACATAAGTTATTTCTATTCCCCCTTTGTTCATTCCGGAAAACCGGAATTTATCTGAATTTTTCGGGAACAGTATAGCCATAAGAAATTAATTTTTTCACATAAGCCTTGTCAGTCAAACGCTGCAATGACTCTTCATAATATTTTTTATTTTGCTTCTCTTCATATCCAAGGACAATTCTTAAGAAAATAACAAAGCACCCTATGGTTCCTATCGTTCCGCCAAACACACACCCTGCCAGCTTAACAGGATAACTCCCCATCGTTCTTACATCCGTAATAAGCCATGCAGCACAGACTATGGTAAATACTAAAAATCCCAGTGTCGCAAGAAGATAAAGTTTAGGGCTCTTTGTTGCAGGTTCTGCACCCTCCAATGCAATTTCCCGCCATCTATTATCAAAATACTCTGAATTGCAGGCTTTGCAATTTCTAATGGGACTGCCATATACCCATGCATTACAAGCTTCTCTGTTCTTTTTTCCACATTTAGGACAATTCCATTCAACATATCCCATAAATATATCCTCCATCTTCCCTATAAACTCCGGTTTGTTTTGTTGTTACAGTCCTCATTTTACTACACTCATCCCACAAAAACAATCCTCAAACTGGATTTGTTCATTTCCGACGATGAAACCGGTGCAGCCCAGACTTTACAACCAGAATGTCAGACAAATAAAAACAGTCACAAGAATCAGGCATACAAAATAAACCACTAACATCCTTCTTGTCCTCGCATCCTTCTGATAAGAGGATGCCTGTTTTGTTCCCAAAGCTTCCACTGCTGTATCCGCCTGCTTCTCCGGTACATAGATTTCATAAACGGACTTCTGCACCGCACCCGGCAGCAGAAAAACAGAATTCTCCTTTATCTTGCACATAATCCCATGTTCCGCTAATTTCCCCTCAATCTCATTTGCTTCAAATAAATCTTCTGCTGCATAGAATTTAACCATTCTGATCCCTCCCCCCGTCTATTTCCGCTTCACTTCAATCGGGATAACGCTTGTAATCAACTGGTGCTCTTTTCTGCCCTCTGTATAGCTGATCGTCACCTCTTCCCCTGCAAGCTTTTTCAGTTTTTCTTTCAACTTACTGTCACCCGAAACATCCAGATATACAAAATGTGCATATCCCAGCCCTTCCTCATCATAGGAATACTCTACCGTGCATGTATTTTCATCGGTCCAATCACTTTCCTCATAAACGATACCGGTA